>JBCCOJ010000008.1:0-34536 GCA_039025415.1 Bacteroidota bacterium
GAGAAAACCATGGCTTATGAAATTGTTGAACTCGAGAAAATAATTGAATCCCAATATATCACCAGAAGTATTAGTACTATAGCAGATGAATTGGCTTTGCAGGCCAAGGAGCTGAGTTCACTTAATGTAATTGCGAGCAAACTTTCTAACCTGTCGCTTCAATTATACAGTTTTATTTTAAAGACGGGCTACGTAAAGAATGAGGAGGAGAGCCAGTTAGTTAGTGATTACTTTAATGAAAGGCTACCAAGTTACGACATACAAGAACTTGGTTTTAGGGAAAAATTATGGTTGTATAATGCCAATTTATGGTATGCGTTTTTAATGCAGGATTTTTTGAACTGTTATAAATATGCTTTAAAGTGGGTAGAATTGTTCAAGGATTATCCCAATATGGTACAATTAAATCCTGTTTTTTTTCTAAAGGGGCATAACTATCTACTTGAGGCACTGTTTTATATTCAAAACAAGAAGAAGTTTCAAGAGGCTTTGATAAATTTTCAGATTATTACGTCTGAAAAAGCATTTCCTAAAGATGAAAATTTAGAGGCCTTGACCTTTTTGTATCTCAATCTTAATTCCATCAATCTTTATTTTATCGATGGAAGTTTTGATGATGGATTAAAAATCATTCCGAAAATAGAAAAGGAACTGAATGAATATCTTGACCGCCTCGATATTCACCATACCATGATTTTCTATTATAAATTTGCCAGTATGCATTTCGGCGCTGGAAATAATAAGGAATGCATATTTTACCTGAGTAAAATAATCGATAATAAGTCCCTGTTGATGCGGGAGGATTTGCAATGTTTTGCAAGAGTTTTGAACTTGGTGGCGCATTATGAGGCAGGGTTAGATTATCATATTGAAAAATTGTTGCGAAGCACATACAAATTTTTATTAAAAATCAATGATTTATATGAAGTGCAAAAGGAAATGATTAAATTTATAAGAGGCCTTCAAGATATTTATCCCCAAGATATTAAATCCTCTTTTGTTAAATTATATCATACCTTAATGGCTTATGAAGAGCACCCTTATGAACGCCGTGCTTTCCTATATTTAGATATCATATCTTGGTTGGAGAGTAAGATTGAGGATAAACCGGTACATCAAATTATTAGGGAAAAATATCTAGCGAAAAGTCTAGCGTAAATGAATCAGAAAGAGCCATTAAAACCACTATCCAGAAGTAAAAGACGCATATTTAAATTTGGGGCGTTTTTAATGGCGCTTTTTGTTCTGGCACTATTGGAAGTCGGTTTAAGGGTTTTTGGTTACGGTAAGGATTACCCTTTGTTTATTCAAGATAAAAATGACAAGGCTTCATTGATTATCAATCCAGAAATTGGGCAGAAGTATTTTTTTAACCCTAATGATGCAACTAAGGCATTACCAAGAGCTTTTAAAAAAGAGAAGAAAAAAGAAACAAAAAGATTAGTCATTATGGGCGCATCTACCGCTATTGGCTATCCCTACAAATATCACGGTGGCTTTCAAAATTGGTTGGAATATGCGCTTAATAGAACGTATCCAGACCAGAATTTTGAAATCATTAACACAGCACTTACTGCGGTAAATTCATACACGCTGCGCGATTTTACTAGCCAAATTATTGAACTAGAACCAGATGCTGTTCTCATCTACGCAGGCCACAACGAATATTATGGGGCACTTGGTGTTGGTTCAACAAGTTCCTACGGGAACAGTCCATGGGTGGTAAATCTAATGTTGAGCTTGAGGGAAATGCGAATAGTGCAACTCATTACCAATACCATGTTGTCATTTAAAAGTGATGAGGAAAAAAAACAGGCACTAGACAAGAACCTCATGGAAAAGATGGTTGAAGACCAGAAAATCCCTTTCGATTCAGATTTATACCATGCTGGAATCCATCAATTTGAGACTAACCTTTCCAAATTATTAGATGAACTAAACAGTGAAAACGTTCCAACCTTTTTGAGTACAATTGTTAGCAATGAGGAGGATTTAAAGCCGTTTATCAGTGACTCAACTTCACAGAAGAATTCGGCTGATTTTTTCTTCGGAAAAGCGAAGGAACAGTTTAAGTCAGAAAATTATAAGGAGGCAAAAACAAATTTCATTAAAGCCAAGGAGTTGGATATGCTTAGGTTTAGAGCACCAGAGGCAATGAATGGGATAATAGGTGAACAGGCTGAACGGTTTGAATATGTTACGCTGGTTGAAACTAAAAAACATTTTGAAACCCGTGCTGAAAAAGGAATTATAGGAGATAATTTGTTGTTAGAACACGTGCATCCAAATCTTGAAGGCTACGGACTGATTGGCCATTCATTTTATCAAGCCCTAAGAAATTCTGATGTTTTACCTAAATCTGAAAAGCAGCTAACATTTGATGAATTGAAGAATGAAATGCCCGTCACCGCAGTCGATAGTTTGAACGGCAAGTTTGAGGTGATGTTGTTAAAAGACGGATGGCCGTATTACGAGCCCTTTCCAAAATTGGATGTTCAAAAAATGAGCCAAGCCGAACGCATTTCTGGACAATTGACTGCTGGACAGATACCATGGAAATCAGCCACAGAAAAGCTGTTTAGTCATTATATAACCACTAAAGATTCCTTAAGGGCTCTAAAAGTGTTGGAGTCTATGAGTTTACGTTTTCCTGACCAAGCGGTTTGCTATTCAAGTCCGGGTTTTCTGGCATTGGAGTTAAATCAATACGAGAAGGCCAATTATCTGTTTTCAAGAGCGGTCGAATTAGATAGTTCCCAACAGAATATAGCCATGATTAGCCGAAAGTTAATTGAAGCAGAGCAGTATACAACCACTCTAGGTTATCTCGAAAAGTTAAAAAAGCAGGAAACTGGGAGTGAATTTGCAAACAAAGTATCAGAGATTGTAAAGAAAATTATCCGCTATAATGAATTAAATTCTGAAGGGCAACTTTCAGTTGCATCAAAAATCGAGTTAGCAAAAAACCACTTACTTTTGGGTAATCGTTCACAGGCTTTAGTATGTTTGAATTCGGTTTTGAAAACCGATCCTAACAATGTTGAGGCCAAAAATCTCAAATCGGAAATAGAAAAGTAGCATGGAAACACTGAAAGAATTTTGGGGATTTTTGACCACGAGAAAAAAGTACTGGCTAATTCCGTTACTTATTATGTTGTTTTTAATAAGTCTATTGGTTTTTATTACTGCGGGTTCTGCTCTGGCGCCATTTATTTATTCACTTTTTTAATGGACTTTAAAACTGAAATAACCAAACAAAAATGCGTTGAGACCGCCGTTGTTCTGTCTGCTGTTCTACTATTTTTTGGTTGGAAGTATGAGGATTGGAATTATGTCATTGCGACGATTTTTATATTGATTATAAGTCTTTTAATCCCCATCTTATTTTATCCAATTGCTAAATTATGGTTCGCTCTGGGAACTGCTTTGGGTTTCATTTCTACCAACGTATTGCTAACCTTAATTTTCTTTTTAGTAGTAACTCCAATCGGTTTGCTCAGGAAGATGTTGGGTAAGGATTCTCTAAATCTTACATCTTTCAAAAAATCTGTTTCTTCTGTTTTTAAAGTAAGGAACCATCAATTTTCTCCCGAAGATTTAAAAAACCCTTATTAATGGCTGAGGCGATTTTAGGGATTTCAGCTTTTTTCCATGATAGTGCTGCGGTACTTTTGATTGATGGTAAAATCATTGCGGCAGCGCAGGAAGAGCGTTTTACACGAATCAAGAATGACGCTTCGTTTCCTACTAACGCCATAAAATATGTTTTAGAACAGGGGTGTATAACGGAGAATGGCTTATCTGCCGTAGCATTTTACGAAAAACCTTTGCTCAAGTTCGAACGTTTATTGGAGACCTATCATGCTTTCGCACCAAAAGGTTTGAAAAGTTTTTTAAAAGCCATGCCCATTTGGTTAAAGGATAAATTATTCCTTAGAAAGAAGATTTCATCAGAGTTAAAGGTATTAGGGCAAAACAAAATCCCTTTGTATTTTCCAGAACATCATTTATCACATGCTGCCAGTGCATTTTATCCTTCTCCATATGAGACCTCAACAATCTTGACGATTGATGGAGTCGGAGAATGGGCAAGTATGTCGATTGGCTTGGGAAGCGGTAAAAATATTAAGGTCCTGAAAGAACAGCATTTTCCACATTCGTTGGGCTTGTTGTATTCTGCATTCACCTATTATTTAGGTTTTGAGGTCAATAAAGGCGAGTATAAACTCATGGGATTGGCTGCTTACGGGTATGATCAGGATAATGAAACCAAACAATTCATTGAACGCATCAAGAATAATCTGGTCGACATCCGAGAAGACGCTTCTATTCTGCTTAACCTGGAGTATTTTAAGTATGCTACTGGCTTGCAGATGACTGATAATAAAATGTGGCATTCACTTTTCGGCATTAAAAAAAGAGAGCCAGACGAAAAGCTAAATCAATCGCACGCCAATCTAGCTTTTGCCATCCAAAATGTCACCGAAGAGATTGTCTTGAAGTTAGCTAAAACTGCATGTGAATTAACGGGTGTAGATAATTTGGTTATGGCGGGTGGAGTAGCGCTCAATAGCGTGGCTAACGGAAAAATACTCGAATTGCCAGAAATCAAAAATCTCTGGATTCAGCCTGCAGCTGGTGACTCTGGTGGGGCTTTAGGTGCGGCATATGCAGTACATCATATTGTTCTTCAAAAAGAGAGAGAGACTCATTCCCGCGATGCTATGCAAGGTGCCTATCTGGGCCCTGAATTCTCAGAAAGCCAGATAGCTTCGGTGGCACTTCATTATGAGCATTTCAGTATTAAAAGATTTGATTCTGAAAGTGCCTTGATTGAAAGCACCGTTGAGCATCTATTGAAGGGAAAAGTCATTGGTTGGTTTCAGGATAGGATGGAATTTGGTCCCCGTGCCCTAGGAAATCGAAGTATCATCGCCGATGCCCGAATCCTTGAAATGCAGAAACGAATTAATTCAAAAATTAAATTCAGAGAGAGCTTTAGACCGTTTGCGCCGAGTGTTTTGGAAGAATACGTCCCAGAATATTTTGAATTGCAGACCCAATCGCCCTATATGCTTTTGGTGAAACCCGTAAATACTTCAAAAAGAAAGCCTGTAGAAATAAGAAAAAATAGCGATTTTTTAGAACGTTTAAGTGCACATCGTACCGAAATTTCTTCGGTAACACACGTTGATTTTTCCGCCAGAATACAGACCGTTAATGAGCAATCGAATCCACGTTATTACAAATTGTTAAAAGCTTTTAAAGATAAGACAGGCTGCCCATTACTCATAAATACAAGCTTTAATGTAAAGGATGAACCGATTGTTTGTAATCCATCAGATGCGTTACGTTGTTTCGAGGCGACGGATATGGATGTCTTGGTTATCGGGAATTATGTTTTTGAGAAAGGTTTAAAATGATGTTTCGGCGTTAAATCAAACTATAAATATTGAAATTGTTCTTTTTTAGAGAACTTTTTGTATTTTTGTTTTTGATTAATATGAAAAGAATAATAGCTAAAAGTACTTTGAGAATGTTCTGGGAAATTCATGCAGATTCAGAACAGTATCTTAAAACTTGGTATGATACTGCAAAAAAAGCGAATTGGCTGTCGCCTAATGACGTTAAGCAAACTTATATTACTGCAAGTATTCTTAAAAACGGTCGGGTTATTTTCAATATTAAAGGAAATTCTTACCGCTTAGTTGTAAAATTTAATTACGAAAAACAGTGGGCTTTTATTCGTTTTATAGGAACTCACGCTGAGTATGATAAAATTGATGCGAACACAATTTAAATTAAAAATATGGATTTAAAACCTATAAAGACTGAAAAGGATTATCAAAACGCGCTCCTTAGATTAGAAGTAATCTTTGATGCGCCAGTTGATACAAAAGAGGGCGATGAGGCAGAAATCCTTTCATTGCTCATCGAAAATTACGAGAACGAGCATTATCCGATAGATGCTCCAGACCCGATAGAAGCTATTAAAATCAGGATGGAAGAATTAAATATGCGTCAGAAAGATTTAGTGGGTGTTATTGGTGGGAAAAGCCGGGTATCGGAAATTCTCAACCGCAAAAAAAGACTAACTGTGGATATGATAAGAGAACTGGAGCGAATATTAAACATTTCTGCATCGGTATTGGTCAATAATTATCAGCTTTCAAAAAACTAACATAGCAAATAAACCTAAAAACTCTCTTAAAAATTTGGATTTCTAAACTTTACTTCGCAATATTTGTATTCACAAAGTTTAATACTTTACTGAAATGTTATCAAGAAAGGTGGAGGGAATAGACCCGTTGAAGCCTTAGCAACCATCCATAATTAGTGGGAAAGGTGCTAAATTCTACTGAAATTGAATCCATTTATTCAACACTCAGATAGATAACTTAAGCGTAATTACCCATCTGTAATTGCCATTTTCTTATAACATTTTTCTTGTAATGATGCCTTTTATGGCGTTGTTCGGTTTTGATTTATTTATTAATTATCTCTTTCACCTTTTCGTTGAAGAGGTTGAAATTGTTTTAAAACAATTTCGGGAGAAGCTCAAAAACAAAGAAAAATGAGTACACAAAAATTCGCAACCCAGGCGTTGCACGCAGGACACGATGTCAACCAAACAGGAGGAACGAGAGCCGTTCCTATTTATCAATCAACCGCTTACGTCTTTGATAATGCAGATGATGCCGCTGGGCGTTTTAACTTATCGGTGCCAGGATTCATTTACACCAGGCTAAACAATCCCACTTGCGATGTTCTCGAACAGCGACTAACCGCTCTTGAAGGCGGCTTGGCTTCAGTGGTCACTGCATCTGGGGCTTCGGCGATTTCAACCACATTATTAACCCTGTTAAAGGCTGGGGACCACATTGTAGCATCTAACAGTCTTTATGGAGGCACTTATAATTTATTAAGTGTGACCCTGCCAAGACATGGTGTTGAAACAACTTTTGTTGACCCGTCAGACCCAGAAAACTTTGGTAAGGCGGCTAAAGAAAACACAAGGGCAATCTTCATTGAGTCCCTTGGAAACCCAAAATTAGATGTTTTGGATATTGAAGCCATTTCAAAACAAGCTAAAGCCCACAAAGTGCCCTTAATTGTTGATAATACAGTCGCTACACCATACTTGTTGAATCCCATCGAATATGGTGCAAACATTGTAATTCACTCTCTTACAAAATATATTAATGGAAATGGTACTGCTCTGGGTGGTGTGATTATTGATGCCGGAACATTTGATTGGACCAACGGTAAGTTTCCAGAATTTACAGAACCCTCACCTGGTTACCATGGGTTAGTGTATAGTGAGGCGCTTGAAGCAGCGGCTTTTATTGCCAAAGTAAGAATAGAGGGTTTAAGAGATTACGGTAGTGCATTAAGTCCGTTTAATGCGTTTCAGATTTTACAGGGCTTAGAGACTCTTGAAGTAAGGATTACAAAACATTCAGAAAACGCCTTGAATTTGGCAAAATGGTTGCAAAATCAGCCGGAGGTCACTTGGGTCAACTATCCTGGACTGGAAACTAGTAAATACAAGCATTTAGCCGACAAATATTTGCCAAAAGGACAGAGTGGAATAGTAACCTTTGGAGTAAAAGGTGGTTTTGAATCGGCCAAGAAAATAGCCGATAATACTAAGATTTTCTCCCTATTGGCTAATATTGGGGATACCAAATCCTTGATTATTCACCCTGCCAGTACAACCCACCAGCAATTGAGCGACGAATCTCAGGAGCATACTGGTGTGACCAAGGATTTAATCCGTCTTTCAGTTGGTATTGAGAATATTGACGATTTAAAGTCAGATTTAAAAGAGGCCTTCGCCACAATTGATAAGGGGGTTTTAGCTTAAGAATTTTTGATTAATAGAGAAGCTTGGTCCGGCACTTAGATATAATGTCACGTGCCGGAGCCAAACTTTAAATGAACACGTTTATCATGTCTCTAAAACATATAAAAATACCAGGCTTTCAAACTAAATCAGGATATATAAGCAATATTAATTTATCCTACGAAACCTTCGGGAGACCTTTGCATACCGCACCTGTTGTTTTGGTCATACATGCTCTTACAGGTAATTCAAATGTTTGTGGTTTGAACGGTTGGTGGACGGATTTAATCGGAAAGGATAAATGCATAAATACTGAAGATTACACCATTTTGGCATTTAATATCCCTGGAAACGGTTATGATAAAAAGCCTGAACACCTCATTGAAGATTACAAGGAGTTCATCGCCTTGGATATTGCAAATATCTTTGCCATTGGACTTCAAGAACTAAAAATTGAAAACTTGTTTGCTGCGATTGGTGGTTCAGTAGGTGGCGGATTGATTTGGGAATTGGCAGCACTAAAACCAAATTTGATTGAAAATTTAATTCCAGTAGCGACCGATTGGAAATCGACAGATTGGTTAATCGCGAATTGTCATATTCAGGATTCAATATTAAATAATTCTGAAAAGCCACTTTTCGATGCGCGCTTGCATGCCATGACCTTATATCGAACTCCAGAATCCTTTAGAAGTAAATTTAAGAGAACAAAAAAGTCTGATGACTATTTCAACGTCGAAAGTTGGCTAGACCACCATGGTAAGGTTTTGAACAATCGATTTCAATTAGCGGCCTATAAACTAATGAACCAAATCTTACGAACGATTGACATCACTCAAGATAGAGACAATTTCATGGAGGTTGCTAGTAAGATTGAATCCAACATTCATCTGGTCACTATAAACTCAGACTTGTTTTTTAAAGCCGAAGAAAACTGGAATACCTATGTTGAATTAAAATCGGTGAAGGAAAATGTTTATATTTCCGAAATTAAATCGGTACACGGGCATGATGCCTTTTTGATTGAATTTAACCAATTGTCAAATTTCGTGAAACCAATTTTTAATTCTGAAATACCATACGAGTTTGAGCCTGTCCTTAATAAATGCCTATGAGTAAAATAACTGAAACACCATCTATTTCGGAGGAAATAAAAAAGAGAATTCTTGTCCTTGACGGGGCTATGGGTACGATGTTGCAACAGTATAATTTTGACGAAGACGATTTTAGAGGAGAACGTTTTAAGGATTACCCAACATTGCTTAAAGGCAATAATGACCTATTATCTATAACTCAGCCACACGCTATCGCCGAAGTACACCGAAAGTATTTTGAAGTTGGGGCAGACATTGTTGAGACTAATACGTTTTCGGGTACCACGATTGCCATGGCAGATTATAAAATGGAAGATTTAGTATATGAGCTAAATTATGAATCGGCTAAAATAGCTAAAGAGGTTGCGGCAGAATTTACAGCTAAAAATCCCGATAAACCGAGATTTGTGGCAGGAAGTATTGGGCCTACAAATAGAACGGCGAGTATGAGCCCAGATGTAAATAGACCTGAATATCGAGCAATAACCTTTGATGAATTGCGAATTGCATATAAACAACAAGTCGAGGCTCTAATTGACGGAGGCGTTGACGCGCTTTTGGTGGAAACCATTTTTGACACCCTTAATGCCAAAGCCGCTCTTTTTGCTATTGAAGAAGTTAAAGAGGAAAAAGGCATAGATATACCAATCATGGTATCAGGGACAATAACCGATGCTTCGGGCAGAACACTTTCAGGCCAAACTGTAGAAGCCTTTTTGGCTTCGGTATCACACGTGCCACTATTTAGTATTGGCTTTAATTGTGCACTTGGCGCAGAACAATTGAAGCCTTATCTACAGAGATTGGCCCGTAAAACAGGCGCCTACGTTTTGGCATTTCCCAATGCTGGACTGCCTAATGCTTTTGGCGAGTACGACCAAACACCAAATCGAATGCAGAAATTGATTGAAAGCTATCTGCAGGATGGTATTATCAATATTATTGGAGGTTGTTGTGGCACTACGCCTCAGCATATTAGAGCAATTGCAGAGGTTGCTAAGAATTATGAACCAAGAAAAACAAAATCAGTAATCCCAGACCTTTGAGGTTTTCAGCCTTAAAGGTCTTTTTAATTCAAAGTATAATAAGTCATTAGTATATGACCAAAACCCGAAACGCCTATACACATAAGAGTAAAAAAGCCACCCCCCTTTCGAGGGAGGTCGGAGGGGGCTTCCTAACACTTTCTGGTCTTGAGCCTCTTGTAATTACTCCAGAAAGTAATTTTGTGAATGTAGGTGAACGGACCAATGTAACCGGCTCCAGAAAATTTCTTAGGCTCATTAAAGAGGAAAAGTTTGATGAAGCCTTATCGGTAGCTAGAGATCAGGTAGAAGGAGGTGCCCAAATTCTTGACGTTAATATGGATGAAGGTATGCTCGACGGAAAGTCGGCCATGGTCAAATTCCTGAATCTCATTGCGTCTGAACCTGATATTGCAAGAATTCCCATTATGATTGACAGCTCAAAATGGGAAATCATTGAAGCTGGACTTCAGGTGGTTCAGGGCAAGTCTGTAGTAAACTCCATCAGTCTAAAAGAGGGAGAAGAAGAATTTAGGCGACAGGCAAAATTGGTAAAACGCTACGGCGCAGCAGTCATTGTAATGGCCTTTGATGAGATTGGCCAAGCAGATACCTACCAAAGGCGTATTGATATTTGTAAACGCTCCTACAATATATTGGTAAACCAAGTCGGTTTTCCACCGCAGGACATCATTTTTGACCCGAACATTTTTCCGGTGGCAACCGGCATGGAGGAGCATCGATTGAATGCTCTTGACTTTTTTAAGGCCACAAAATGGATTCGTGAAAATCTGCCGTACGCTAATGTTTCCGGGGGAGTGAGTAATGTTTCATTCTCATTTCGTGGAAATACAATAGTGCGAGAAGCCATAAATTCTGCCTTTTTGTATCACGCTATACAACACGGTATGAATTTGGGAATTGTCAATCCGACTATGTTGGAAGTGTACGACGAAATTCCGAAAGAACTATTAAAATACGTTGAGGATGTTCTTTTTGATAAAAGCGATGATGCCACTGAGAAATTATTGGATTACGCCGAAAAAATTAAGAATGAAGCATCAGCTGACGGTGGTAAGTCGGTGAAGGTCAAAAATGAATGGCGAAAGGAAGGGATTCAAGATCGAATTACCCATTCTTTGGTAAAAGGTATAGATGAATATATCATAGAAGATGTTGAAGAAGCAAGGCAAGCAGTAGAAAAACCCATACAAGTCATTGAGGGAAATTTAATGGCTGGGATGAACGTTGTTGGGGATTTGTTCGGTAGCGGTAAAATGTTCCTACCACAAGTGGTTAAATCAGCGCGGGTAATGAAAAAGGCAGTAGCTTATCTTCAACCTTTTATTGAGGAAGCTAAAAAAACAGCCCCCCAACCCCCAAAGGGGGAGCAATACTGGGCTACGGCAGACCCAGTGCTTTATGATTTAATGAAAGAGCACGCCAAGAAAATGCGTGATAAACCGACTGAAGCTGAAAAGTTAATGTGGGATGTCTTAAGTGCGAAAAAACTGGATGGACATAAATTTAGAAGACAGCACATTATTGGAAGTTACATAGCAGATTTCATTTGCCTGAAGAAAAATTTAATAATAGAAATTGATGGATTGATTCATCAACTTCCGGAAAATAAAAGTTCAGATGAAGAAAGAACACAATGGCTGAATAGCCAAGGCTATAAAGTAATTCGCTTTACAAACGATGAAGTTTTATCCAATCTCGATTATGTCATAAAGAAAATCAGAGCCGAGTTGAAAGCTCCCCCTTTGGGGGCGGGGGGGGCTTCGAGTGCTGGTCGAATCCTAATGGCAACTGTTAAAGGTGATGTTCATGATATCGGTAAAAACATTGTGAGCGTGGTTTTAGGTTGTAATAATTACGAGATTATTGATTTGGGAGTAATGGTACCTCCCGAAAAAATCATTGAGACTGCCAAAAAAGAAAACGTTGATATTATTGGTTTGAGCGGTTTGATTACACCTTCTTTAGACGAAATGGTTTATGTTTCCAAAGCTATGGAAAAAGAAAACCTCGATATTCCACTAATTATTGGAGGCGCGACTACCTCTAGAGCCCATACTTCGGTAAAAATTGCGCCAAATTATAGCAATACCGTCGTGCACATCAATGATGCCTCACGGGCGGTTACCGTTGTGGGGAATTTGTTGCAGGAAGATAATGCCGTTTATAAAGAGGAAATTCGAGAAGAGTACGATAAGTTCCGAGTTCAATTCATGAATCGAGGTAAGCAGAAAGAATATATTTCAATTGAAGATGCGCGGAAGAATCAATTCAAAATCGATTGGAATACTACGGAAATCGTCGAGCCAAAAGAGTTGGGCGTTAAAATAGTTGAGGATTTTGACATCAAGAAATTAGAGAATTATATTGATTGGAGCCCGTTTTTTAGAAGTTGGGATTTGCATGGAAAATTTCCAGATATACTAAAAGATGAGGTGGTTGGTGTACAGGCAACCGAGTTGTTTGCTGATGCGCAAGACATGTTAAAGGATATATTCAGAAAGGAGCTTTTAAAAGCTAAGGCGGTCTTCGGATTGTTTCCCGGGAATGCAATAGGTGATGATATCGAATTAAAACCAGTCGGATGTCATGCTGAGCGCAGTCGAAGCAACTTCAACTTTCTAACCTTACGTCAACAACTGAAAAAACGGGATGGTGTCCCAAATATCGCATTAGCTGATTTTATTGCTCCAAAAGAAACAGGAATTCAGGATTATATTGGTGCTTTTTGTGTAACCACAGGTTTCGGGGTAGAAGGAATAGCAAAGCAATATGAGAAAGATAATGATGATTACAATTCAATCATGATTAAAGCTTTAGCCGACCGTCTGGCAGAGGCGTTTGCCGAATATTTGCATAGGGAAGTACGAACAAAGCATTGGGGCTATGCCAAAAATGAAGATTTAAGCAATGCCGAATTGATAAAGGAAAGCTACAAGGGTATTAGGCCTGCACCTGGCTATCCGGCATGTCCTGACCACTTGGAAAAATCAACTATTTGGGAGTTATTGCAGGTCGAAAAAAATATTGGTGTAAAATTAACCGAAAGTCTCGCCATGTGGCCGGCTGCCAGTGTGAGTGGGTACTATTTTGCCAATCCAAAGGCGAAATATTTTGGATTGGGGAAAATAACCAACGACCAATTGGAGGATTATGCTAAGCGCCGCGACATTTCATTTGAGGAGGCCGAGAAGTGGCTTGCGCCGAATTTGAGCCAGTAGAGAAACAGGCAACCAGACCTCAAAGATTTTTGAAACCTTTGAGGTCAAAAAAAAATAAAAATACATACCCGCTTTCGCGGGCACGAGATGAAAGTAACAGAACACATAAAAAAAGCCAACGGTGAAACACAATTTTCCTTCGAGATATTGCCGCCGTTAAAGGGTCAAGATATAAAATCCATTTTTGATAATATCGACTTATTGATGGAATTCAAACCACCATTTATTGATGTTACCTACCATAGGGAGGAATACGTTTATAAGGAATTGGATAATGGACTACTACAAAAAAAGGTCGTGAAAAAACGCCCTGGGACTGTTGGAATCTGCGCCGCAATACAAAACAAGTATAACGTTGATGCGATTCCACATATTCTCTGCGGTGGCTTTACCAAAGAAGATACCGAGAATTTTTTGATAGACCTTGATTTTCTTGGTATTCAAAATGTCGTGGCCTTACGAGGCGATGCTGTCAAAACGCAGACCTATTTCAAACCAGAGAAAGAAGGACATAGTTATGCGAACGAACTTGTAGCTCAAATTACCGACATGAATAAAGGTAATTATTTGGACGATGAGCTTGAAAATTGTTGCGAGACCAATTTTTGCGTTGGAGTTGCGGGCTATCCTGAGAAGCATATGGAGGCTCCCAGTCTTGATAGTGATATTCATTTTTTAAAGAAAAAGATTGCTGCTGGTGCAGAATATATAGTTACCCAGATGTTCTTTGATAATTCAAAGTTCTTTCAATTCGTAGAAAAGTGTCGTAATGAAGGCATCGATTTGCCCATCATTCCTGGATTGAAGCCTATATCCACAAAAAAGCAATTAAACATGTTGCCGCATCGATTTAGTGTCGATTTGCCAGAGGAACTCATAATTGATGTTGTAAAATGTAAAGACAACAAAAGCGTGCGTGAAGTAGGTATTGAGTGGTGCATTCAACAAAGTAAGGAGCTTCAAGAGGCAGGTATTCCCGTATTGCATTATTATTCAATGGGTAAAAGTGATAATATTAAGGCGGTTGCAGAGCAGGTTTTCTAAATTCTTGTCCAGACAGGAATCTCAAGTAAAATATCAGATGATTCCATAAAGGTTAATGTTTCTTTTTTATCAGTTAAAGAAAGATGTCAGGCTGAGCGCAGTCGAAGCCTCAATTTGATAAAAGGATGGTTCTCGACTGCCCTCGAACTGAAATCAATAATTTTAAAATACGGTTTCAATAATTTTCTTCTTTTAATAAGCTTTGAGCGTTTTGTAATATCGGGTTACTCTAACTTTTTCAAATTTAAAGTTGCTCTATAAATTATTCTTCTATTTTTGTTCCTCTAGACTATTTCAATGCAGCGAAAACTCGCTATAATATTTTTTATTTTTGGCGGGTATGTATTATCCCAAGAGAAAGAAGACCCAGACCTGTTCAACATAGATGCCAGCTTGTTTTACGGTACCATCCTGGAGCATAATCCTGACATTTCCCACTTAATTACAGACCACCCTACGGGTTTGATGCTAAGCTATAACAAAAAGACCTATGGTTTTAAAAATTGGGAGAGCCGCTATAATTATCCAGATTGGGGTTTTTCGTTCATATATCAGGATATGAAGAATTTTTATCTTGGTGAAAATTACGGTCTCTACGCGCATTTCAACTTTTACTTTTTCAACCGAAATCTCAATTTAAGAATAGGTCAAGGTATTGCCTATGCCACCAAACCATACGATAAGGAAGATAATTTTATAAATAATGCTTACGGTTCAGACTTGTTGAGTTCGACCTATTTGGTGTTGAATTATAGAAAGGAGAATATTTTCAAGGGTTTTGGACTTCATGGTGGGATTTCGGTTATTCATTACAGTAATGCTAACGTTAAAGCGCCAAATAACTCAACCAACACTTTTGTTTTTAACGTAGGGGCAAATTATCTGTTCAAATACGATGAGAAACCTGAATATATCCCTTCTACCGAGGAAAAGAAATTCACGGAGCCAATTCGATATAATTTCGCCTTTAGAACCGGAGTAAATGAAAGTGATGTTATTGATACGGGACAGTTTCCCTTTTATATTTTTTCGTTTTATGCAGATAAGCGTTTAAACAGAAAGAGTTCTATACAGGTTGGAACAGATGTTTTTTTCGCTGAATTTTTAAGGGAATTAATCTACTACTATTCCGTAGCATTTCCAGAATTGGACGTCTCTGGCGATGAAGATTGGAGAAGAGTGGGGCTTTTTGTTGGCCATGAATTGTTTATAAATAAAATGTCGTTTATTACGCAATTAGGCTACTATGTTTATTATCCTTATGATTTTGAGGGTAGGGTGTATAATAGAATTGGTCTAAAACGCTATTTTGGCAACAAGGTATTTGCCGCGTTAACTTTAAAATCACATGCAGCCAAGGCCGAGGCGGTTGAATTTGGAATAGGAATTAGACTGTGAAGAACATTATCTACATATTAATTTTACCCATAATTTTTGCTTCCTGCAACGGCGAAAATGTTCCCAATTGCATCCAAAATTCAGGCGACATCATCGAAAAGGAATTTATAGTAGAGCCCTTCGATAAAATAACGGTTTTTGAACGTATTGAACTTATTGTTCGAGATGAACCAACTCAAAAAGTCGTGGTGCAGACCGGTGAGTTTCTACTAAATGATATTGATGTTCATGTGATTGACGGCCGTTTGGAACTTTTCAACAATAATGCCTGCAATCTATTTCGGGATTACGGTATTACCAAGATATTTGTGAGCGCGCCAAATCTCACCGAAATACGAAGCAGTACCGGTATTACCACCCGAAGTGAGGGTGTATTGAGCTATGAAAGTTTGGCCTTGATTTCTGAGGACTCTGGCGGGGAGGATGAATTTCATACTGATGGTGATTTTAACGTGCAAATAGATTGCGAGAACTTTAGGGTGACAGTCAACAATCTTTCACCCGTCTATATTACCGGCCAAGCCGAAAACGTCCAACTCGGTTACTTTTCGGGTGATGCAAGATTTGAAGGTCGTGATTTTATCGCTCAAAATGTGAATATTTTTCAGCGAAGTAGTAATGATATGATAATTAATGCCGAACAATCCTTAACCGGCGAAATTCGAGGAACGGGCGATGTTATTTTAGTAAGTAACCCTCCCGTTATTGAGGTTGAGCAGTTCTATACAGGGCGATTGATTATTGAAGAATAGCAGTCGTTGGTCGGTAGTCGTTAGTCGGTAGATGCAATCTTCTTGTCTTTGTCATGCTGTCCCGAAACTTCGGGAGATTCAACATCTAACTGAGTTACACTTTTATTAATAAAATTACCGAAGAAATTTATTTGGAATGTACAATGACCCTGAATCCCCGCCTGCGGAACCAGGAGGGAGTTCAGGGTGACAAATCAAAAGTTTAAGTTTTGGTTATAGCACTGTCAAGTTAAATCAATATATTTTAATTTGTCTAAAAGCTAAAAGCTAAAAGCTAAAAGTTAAAAGCCAACCTACCGACTAACAACTACGCTGTTAACTCCCTAAACAAGCTTTCTAAGCTTGCATTTTTCTGATTGAGTTGCAGTATTTTCAGTTTATTATCATGGGCAAAATCAAATACATGGGAACGCATATCCGATGTTGTTGAAAACGTGATTTCATAAACAAAGTCGTGGGTATTCTTTACGGTTTTGGCATTTGGTAGTTTCAGTAAAAACGTATCTTCTACCCGGTAATCAAATTCTACAATTATGGTTTGCTCCTTATCATTCCTCAAGTCCTTTAGCTTTTTATCAGCCACAATTTCGCCTTTGTTAATGATGATTACCCTGTCACAAATGGCCTCAACCTCCTGCATGATATGAGTGGAAAGAAATACGGTCTTATCCTTACCAACCGTTTTAATTAAATGCCTAATGTCAACCAGTTGATTTGGATCTAATCCGGTTGTGGGTTCATCCAAAATCAAGACGTCTGGATTGTGGAGAAGCGCATTGGCCAAGCCGACACGCTGGCGGTAGCCTTTTGAAAGTTGGCCAATTTTCTTATGTGCTTCGGGAGTCAAACCAGTAAGTGAAATGACCTCCTCAATTCGATTTTTTGCTATACCGTAGATATCTTTATTGAACGCTAGATATTCTCGCACAAACATTTCCAAATACAATGGATTGTGCTCTGGAAGATAGCCCACACTTTTTTGTACGGCTTTTTTTTGGGCTTTGACGTCTTTCCCATTAACTTTTGCGTTACCTTCAGAAGCGGAAATATAGGTGGTTAAAATCTTCATCAAAGTCGATTTACCAGCACCGTTGGGACCTAGAAAACCAACAATTTCGCCTTTTTCGACCGAGAATGAAATGGCGTTCAAGGCTTTTTGCTCGCCGTAGGTCTTAGTGATATTTTCGACTGTAATGGACATTCAACTGCGTTTTAATCAAAAGTAATAATCAGAAAAGTCTAAACCAATTCTAATTTTAAGGTGTTTTGTTTTCGACGTTATTATTAAATTTTTGGCTCGTTCGTTTTGATTTGTCGAAATTATACTTAGATTAGCAAAACAAACAAAGGTAATAATGCTTTACAATACCTATTATGCTTGGTTCTACTTCTTTTTTAATAGAAAGAACGAGACCTTGTATGTTTGATTAAAGCAAAACATATAATTAAAGTCTCGATATTTATCGGGACTTTTTTTTTAGGGATGATGCAAAATAAAGTTCAAGAAATAGTGACCAAAAAGACAAGGTTGTCAAATGTAGTTGCCATTCAGGGTATTCGCGGTTCGTTCCACCATATCGTTTCTGAGCAGTTTTTTAAGAATGAAGTTGAGGTGGTAGAATGCTTGTCTTTTACTGAAACTGTAGAAACGGTAACCAATGGCCAGTGTGATTATGGAATTATGGCTTTGGAAAATTCAATTGCTGGATCAATAATACCTAATTACGCATTGATTGATGATAATGATTTGAAAATCGTAGGAGAACATTACTTGGATATACAACACAATCTAATGGCGCTTCCAAATCAGGACATTTCAGAAATTAGTGAAGTCCATTCACATCCCATGGCATTGTTACAGTGCAAGACGTTCTTTAAAAAGTACCCGCACATAAAATTAGTTGAGGATAAGGATACGGCCGAAGTAGCAAGACGCATCCAAGACCAAAAATTAAAAGGTATTGCTGCGGTAGCGTCTACTTTAGCTGCTGAAATTTTCAATTTGGAAATTATTGCAACAAACATCCAAACTATTAAGCATAACGAGACGCGCTTTGTCATTATTCAAAGGACGGATAGTGAGTTTAAGCAAAAGCATTACAATAAGGCATCTCTCAAGTTTGAGCTTGACCATAAAAGGGGTAGTCTAGCGGCCATATTGAATGTTTTAAGTGATTGTAAGTTAAATTTGACTAAGATACAATCCCTTCCAAAGATTGAAACACCATGGAAATATTCATTTTTTGTAGATGTAACATTCGACCATAAAAATGATTTTAAAAAGGCCAAGGCCATTATAAAATTGATGGCTCAGGAGTTCAAATTGTTTGGAATCTATAAAAATGCAAGTCTATGATAAACCTGGCAGATAGATTACAAACCGTAGAAGAATACTACTTTTCTAAAAAATTAAGGGAGGTAGCGCTTTTAAAGGCCCAGGGAAGGCCAATTATCAACTTAGGTATCGGTAGCCCGGACTTACAACCACCAGAACGTGTTTTAAATGCCTTGGTAGAAACCTTTGAAAATCCTCTGGTGCATAAATATCAAAGTTATCAAGGTATCCCTGAATTACGGGAGGCCATTGCTGAATTTTACAGAGCCAATTTTGATGTCCCATTAAGCCCAATAACCAATGTTCTACCGTTAATGGGAAGCAAGGAGGGGATTTTACATATTTCCATGGCTTTTTTAAATGCCAGCGATAAGGCCTTAATCCCAAATCCTGGTTATCCTACTTATACTTCGGTAACCAAATTGGTTGGTGCTGAGCCCGTGTTTTATGATTTAACCGAAGAAAATGCCTGGCTCCCAGATTTAATTGCTCTTGAAAAACAAGATTTATCAAAAGTCAAACTTATGTGGATAAATTATCCGCACATGCCAACTGGTGCTGTCGCTACAAATAAAATGTTTTCTAATTTAATAGCCTTTGCAAGACGAAATAAGATTTTATTGATAAATGACAATCCGTATAGTTTTATCCTAAATACATTCCCCAGAAGCATATTAAGATATAGAGGTGCCAAGGATGTCTGTTTGGAGCTAAATTCATTAAGTAAAACCTTTAATATGGCGGGATGGCGCGTGGGGATGGTTTTAGGAAAGCATGAATTTATAAATGCCATTCTCAAGGTAAAAAGCAATATGGATTCTGGAATGTTCTTGGGTATTCAAAAAGGAGCTGTTGAGGCCTTAAAATGCTCGAAAGTTTGGTTGGAGAGTTTGAATAGTGTTTACCGGGAAAGACGCGAATTGGTCTGGAAAATTGCCAAAAAACTTAATTGCACTTTTGATGAAAATGCTACTGGTATGTTCGTTTGGGCAAAGTTGCCTGATTATATTGATGGCGAAGATTATATAGACTTAATTCTTAAGGAGAAATCAGTTTTTATAGCCCCAGGGACAATTTTTGGAAGTAACGGGAAAGGATATATCAGGATTTCGCTTTGCGCAGATATTGATGATTTAGAGGAAGCTTTGGCCAGATTTAAATAGAATTTCAACTAGACAAAAATTTAATTGAAAAATTTTTCCGCTTTCGCGCAAAATGAATATGAAAAATGTTTACATCATAGGAGTTGGTTTAATCGGTGGGAGCTTGGCTTTAGACCTAAAGCAAAAGTACCCCTTGGCTAAAATCTTTGGGATAGACATCAACCCCAAACATACAGATGAAGCCCTCGAATTGGGTATTATTCATGATACTGCAGATTATGAAGATTTGAATAACGCAGACTTGGTGGTTCTATCAGTTCCGGTGGATGTTGCGGTTGTCGAACTACCAAAAATTTTGGATACCATAAATGATGATACCCTGGTTATTGACATGGGCTCCACCAAGCTACCAATTTGTGCGGCGGTAAAAAATCATGATAGACGTCGAAATTTTTTAGCAGCGCATCCCATTGCCGGTACCGAATTTTCTGGTCCAAATGCAGCAATTACAGGTCTCTTTAATCAAAAAACCAATATTATATGTGAAGTTGAGGTAACGGCTTTCAAATTACAGGAATTCGCCTTGAAGTTATTTTCAGATTTGGGAATGCGGATTAGATACATGAATCCTGAGGCCCATGACAAGCATATCGCCTATGTTTCCCATTTGTCTCATATAAGTTCATTTATGTTAGGTAAAACGGTTATAGAAAAGGAGAAAAATGAGCGGGATATATTCGATATGGCCGGCAGTGGCTTTGAAAGCACGGTGCGGTTGGCAAAAAGCTCACCCGAAATGTGGACCCCTATTTTTCGACAAAATCGCGAAAATGTAATTGAAACATTAAACGAATACATAAATAACTTAAAAGAATTTAAGGCCTTTATGGAAGCCGATGATTATGATAAAATTTATCATGCCATGAAAAATACCAATCACATTAAGGACATTTTAAACGGAATTAGCTAAAAAAACAAGTACCAAAAACAAAAAAACAAACACCAAACACTAAATTTTCATTTTTTAGACTTTTGCATTAAAGCTGAGAAATTAGAATTTACATTTTATAATTGGGCTATTGTCTTATGGAAATTAGGCTAGTTGAAATTTAGTCCAGAAGTTCTGGAATTTGGGATTTAGGATTTGGTTTTTGGAATTTAAAAATTATGGAAAATAAGAAAGAATTACGACACTGGTTAGATGCTTTTGGTTTAGACCATCCGTTGGTAATAGCAGGCCCGTGCAGTGCAGAAACAGAGTCACAGGTGCTAAAAATTGCCCACCAACTCAAGGATAGTGATGCTACCGTTCTTCGAGCAGGAATCTGGAAACCAAGAACTAGGCCTGGAAATTTTGAAGGTGTTGGCGCTTTGGGTCTTAAGTGGCTTCAAAAAGCAAAAGAGGAGACGGGGTTGTTAACTACCACCGAGGTGGCAAATCCGCATCATGTGGATTTGGCATTAAAACATGATATTGATATTCTATGGATAGGTGCTAGAACGACTGTTAGCCCATTTATAGTTCAAGATATTGCCGATGCTCTAAAGGGAACGGATAAGACCGTACTTATAAAGAATCCCGTCAATCCTGATTTGGCGCTTTGGCTGGGTGCGGTTGAGCGATTTTATACAGCAGATGTAAAAAATCTGGGTGTCATCCACCGGGGGTTTTCAACCTATGAAAAAACGAGATATAGAAATAATCCAGAATGGCAAATTGCCGTAGATTTACAAAATAGATTCCCTGATTTACCATTGATTTTAGATCCATCGCATATAGCTGGTAGACGGGACATAATCTTTGATTTATGCCAAACCGGTTTAGATTTGAACTACGATGGCCTGATGGTCGAAACACATTATGACCCTGATAATGCATGGAGTGATGCTGCTCAACAAATAACTCCAGCAACTTTGATTCAATATACTAAAGACCTTAGGATTAGAAAGGAAACAACAGAGAGTGCCGATTTTAATAATAAACTGAACACTATGAGAACCCAAATAGATGTCATTGACCATCAGTTAATTGATATATTGGGAAAGCGTATGACTGTTGCTGATAGTATCGGGGAGCTGAAGAAATCTAAAAATGTCGCGGTTCTCCAGGCTAAGCGTTGGAACGAGATTCTTGGTAAGATGATTCTTCAGGGCGAAGAGAAGAATTTGAGTGAAGAATTCATTCTTCGTGTATTTAAGGCCATCCACCAAGAGTCAATTAATCATCAGGAAAAGATTATAAATGGATAAAATTCTAGATGTTTCGATTCTAAAGACCCTGACATGCTCAGAGTCTTTTTATTAAAGTCAAAATATAATATGATTTGGTCAACGACTTTCTATGATTTAGGGCATCTTACAATAAAACTTAAATTATGGAAAGTCAAATAATCAATAAAAAAGCAGAATCAGATTATCAAATTATTGAACTTCTAGAAAAACGTTACAGTCCGCGTGCCTTTTCGAGAGAGCCAATTTCAAATAGTGATATTCACGTCTTGTTGGAGGCAGGGCGTTGGGCGCCAAGTTGTAATAATTTTCAACCATGGTCCATAATCTGGGGAATAAAAGGCAGTGAATCTTATGATAGGTTATATAATTGTCTAGATGACTTTAATCAAAAATGGGCAGATAATGCTCCTCTATTGATGATTACGGCTTACAATACAAAACGTCCTGACGGTAATGAGAACTTCCATGCGTTGCATGACGTTGGTCTGTTTGCCATGAGTATGACCGTACAGGCCCAAAATATGGGTATTGCGGTGCACCAGATGGCAGGGGTGAAAAATCAAGAAGCTAAAAAGGAGTTTAAATTCCCAGAAAGCTACCATGTAGCAACGGCAATTGCCTTTGGTTATTATCCAAATGAAATTGAAGGTCTTGAGGGTGATTTGTTAAATATGGAAAAAAACAAAAACCGTGAGAGAAAATCACAAAATGAATTTACTTTTAATGGAGACTATATCGAGCGAGCAGATTTGAGTAGTTGAAATGCTATTGATTTTGAAGAGAAAATTTCGATTGCCTCACAAAAAAGATAAAGGCTCTAATTTGTTTAGAGCCTTTATCTTTATAGGCAGTTTATTTAATTATTTAAGAGCACGTTTAAAAATATACCGCGTCACAAAAATACCTTGGCCATCTTGAGTACCGGCGTCGCTTTCAACTGCGCTGGTAACAAAAGCCAATTCCCATCCATCAACGCTCATTTGGGTTAGCTTTGAGGAAATCAACGCATCATTAGAAACGATATTCTGAAATCTGATGCCGCCGAGATTAAAGAAGTTCAAGAGTTTAGTTTCTTCAAAATCCTTAACTCGAATATTCTTTCTTTTGGATTTATTTCTAGTGTTGTCATCCTCGGTTTGCTCAGAGGTGAATTCTTGATAATCCCTTTCGGCATTTGAAGAAATTAGTCGCGATCTACCTAGACCATTCGGCACTATAGATTCTACACTTGTAACAACCTTGAACTCAAATTGCGCAAAGGCATCTGAGAAACAAAGCGTTGCAATTGCCAAGAAAAATACTGTTTTTTTCATCATGATAATTTATTTTGGATTAACGTTAAGTTTCTTTTTTAAATCGAAAAATACTGTCTATGTCATCAACAGGACTTTTTGATTTCGATAATCAGTCTTTAGATTGATTTATGTATTTGCCAACAACTATGGCCGTTAATAGCACCAGATAGAATTGTCCGGCTAGCCCGATAAAAATTGTTGCCTTTTTTGCTAGGGCCGCTTTGGGAACTATATCCCCGTACCCGATTGTCATTAAGCTGATAAAACTAAAATAGTTTAATTGTTCAAATAGATAGGTTGAATCTTCTAAATTATTCAAACCTGAAAACGAATTTGGAGTAAACTTCTCAATGGTCACAAATAGAAATGACCCCAGAAGTCCAAGAGCGATAAATCCGGAGATAAGACCTAAAATTACATTTTTCCCAACTTCTTTCGTTTTCCAAATTTGCCCTATAATTTCAACGGTAACTATACCATAAAAGAGAAAAAAACCAATAAACATGAAGTGCCCTATAACGCTATTACTCTTAAAATTGAGCAAATCTAAAAATACAAGTAGGGTAGTGCTTATTAGGAATATTACCAATAAGTTAAACGTGAATTTTTTTTTCGACACCAAAATGATTCCCGCGCAGATATTTGAAATCACAAGAAACGGCATTATCCAAATTTCAAACCATGGCACAGGTAATACTAATGAACCGAGCAAAATAACCAACTGAGTCGCCAAGAATATTTCGAATCGAAACGGGTAAAGTCTTTTGGATATCATGGGTTCTTAATCCTCTAGGATGGATTCATCAAATACATAATCTTTATAATTCACCCTAAATAGCAAACTGTAAAATGAAGGAATGAACAATAGTGTTATTACCGTACCAAACAGTAGACCTATCATAATACTCACGGCCATACCTTCCCACATTTCACCGCCACTTAAATAGAGGGGTATTAAGCCAAGTACTGTTGTAAATGTGGCCAGTAGTATAGGTCTGAAGCGTTGCAAACACGCCGCGATTATAGCATCTTGGATGGAACGCTTCATATCGTTCTCTTCAATCTGAATCCTGTCAATCAATACAATGGCATTGTTTATAACTATACCTGCTAAAGATATAACTCCTAAAAAGGGCATAAAGCCAAATGGTTCTTGAAAGACCAAAAGACCAATAACTACACCAATTATACCTAAAGGAATCGTAGAAGCTACCATAATGGTTTTTCTGATTGAATTAAATTGAATAATCAATAACAAAACGATAATAAACCCTGATACCGGAAGGTAACCAATTACCGCCCCCATGTTTTCAGCAGTATTTTCTGCATCACCCCCAAACCTATAAGTGTATCCCTCTGGCCAATTCTGAGAAGTTTCCTCCATAAATGGAGTTATACTACTCATGATAGCTGAGGCATTTCCAAAGTCATTTAGCTCACTACTAACCACAATGGTACGATCAATATCCAAGCGCTTTATTTTTGCATATTGCCAAAGGGGCTCTATACTAGCAATTTGCAGGAGAGGTACTGTATTTCCAGAACCCTGTGAATACACATTAAGGGTCTCTATAGATTCTAATGTCTGTTGTTGACTTTTATCACTTCTCATCAAAATAGGTATCGATTTATCATCTTCTCGATATTCCCCAGTTTGAAAACCGTCTAAAACGGTTTGAAGTGAAATGGCGATATCAGAACTTGTAATACCCGCCATTTGGGCTTTGTTTTGGTCTATGTTTACTGCAAATTTTTTGGTTTTTGGTCCCCAATCATCCTTCACATTCTTAGTGCCTGAAATTGTAGTCAATTTCTGTTTTGTTTCCTCAGATAGACTTGCCAAAATATCTGGGTTGTCTCCCGAAATTTTTATTTCTATTGGTGTGCCCCCTCCACCTGAGCCTAATAGCCCCACTTTAATATCTGCGTTTGGAAAGCTATTAAAACTAAATGAATCTATTTTTTTCACCAATTCATTGTTGTATATAAAATCTGATGTATTTATTAGGATATGAGCATAGCTTGGGTCTGGCTCATCAGTTGTATATCCTAAATCATAAGATTCTGGACCAGCACCAATATATGAAGACCAGTCTGTTACGCCGTTTGGTCTGTTTTCAGTAACCAGCAGCTCTGATTTAAAGTAAGATTCGATGTCATGAACTATATTTTCCGTGGCCTCGACTTTAGTGCCTTGGGGTAAATTGATATCTACCGTAATCATATTTCGGTCTGAATCTGGAAAAAATATAAATGGGATTTTTGTGAATCCAAATAGAGAAACGAAAAAAGCGACTAAAATCAGGGATAGAACCAAAACCTTATATGACAATGCAAAAAGAATAAGATTTTTATAATACAGTTTTAAAGAGTTTATCGTTTTATCGATTATTGTCTCCTTTTTCTCTGCCTTTGGCTTGACCTTTAAAAATAAAACACAAAACAAGGTAATTACCGTTAAGGCCAATAGCCATGAAGATAATAGGGCCAATGAAATGACTACGAAAATGGGCCCTACAATATCACCCATAGTAGATTCGGCCAAATAAAATGCCAAGAAGGCCGCGGAGGTTGTCAATGTAGAAATTAGCAGTGGTGTGAATAATTCTGAACAGGCATCAATAGCAGCGTCCTTTACTGGAACACCATTTTCCATTTTGACCATTACCGTTTCGGCCACAACAATAGCATTATCTACCATCATGCCAAGTGCCATTATCAATGCTGCTAGGGTTACTTGGTTCAATCCCATATCTATAAGACCCATAAGCATGAGGGTCATGATGGTAACCATAGGTATTAGACTTGCAATTATGCCTCCAGTTCTAACGCCTAGAAAAATCAACATAACAATCAAAACGATGACGATTGACTGGATAAGATTTACAATGAAATCACTTATTTTGTTGTCAATGTAAATGTCTAATGAGGATAGTCTCTTGAGTTCTAGTCCAACTGGCAGCTGTTTTACCCATGTATTGATAACTTTATCTACATCTTCACCTAACTGAATAATATTCGCGCCTTCCTTTAGGCTAATGTGCATTGAGATTGCCGGTTTGCCATTTACTTTGACGAGTTGTTTTGGAGGGTCAATATAATCTTGCTTAACTTTTGTAATGTCACCTAGGTAGACCAATTGAGAACCATTTCCAACTGGGATTAATGTTTTTTCAATATCACTGATTGAATTGAAATTTCCTGTGGGTTCAAGAATAATCCTCTCATCTCCTAAATTTATTTGACCACCTGAGCTGAGAATATTTGTAGCACTTATAATATTCTTAAGTTTTGAGGCAGATAAATTATATTCCCTAAGACGTGCGTTGTCAAATTCAATAAATATACGTTCATCTTGGATGCCGCCGGTTTCTATCTTTGCGGCCAAGTCTAATTTGATCAGGTCATCTTTTATATCATCGATGTACTCTTTAGTTTCTGCGTATGAAAATCCGTCAATTACCAATCCAACCGCAATTCCAAAAACCTCTCCAATGCCATCGTCATTCAAATTAGGTGTAACACCAGAGGGTAAGCCTTGAATTTGGGTTAATTTTCGTCGTAGTCTATCCCAAACGGCCTGTAAATCTTCAGGTTTTACTTGTTCTTTAAGCTCAACAGTAACTACAGAAAGCCCTGATCTGGATGTGCTTGAAACCTCTTTTAATTCTGGAATTTCCTGTACGGTTTTTTCAACCTTATCAGTTACCAATAGTTCAACGCGCTCGGGACTAGAGCCTGGGAACGCTGATACTATCGTTGCAACTCTAACTGTGTAAGGTGGCATACTATCCCTTGACAACGACTGGTAAAAAGTTAGACCTAGAAGTATCACAGTGGTTAGAACCGTGAAAGTAATCCTGTTTCTATTTATTGCAAATGCTGCTAAATTCATAAGGTTCAGTTTAGTCTTACTTCCTGTCCATTTAATAGCGTTTGTAAACCTGCCACGGCAACTTTTTCACCAGCACTCAAGCCAGATATAATTATAAAGCCTTCATTAGTAAGTTCGCCAATTTCAACTGCCTGTTTGGTAACAATGGCATTATCTGCCTTGTTTTCTACTTTGAACACAAACCGGCCACTGCCATCCTCACCAACTGCAGTAGTTGGTACAACAATAGCCTTTTCGATTTTTTCTTCATTCTCTGAAAAATCAAATACAGCATTTGCAGCCATACCGCTTTTGATTCTCTCATCTGCATCTTGAACCGTCAGGGTAATGGGATAGGTTGAGGTGTTGGCATTTAGTGAAGGAGCTACCTCAGTTATTTTAGCCGAAAATTTTTCGTCCTTTATTGCTGTAAAGGACACTTCAACCGGCATTCCTATTTCAACGTTATTTATAACTGATTCAGGTAGCCCTATGGATATTTCAATCGCACTTCCTGCATTTAAAACCGCTACAATTTGACCTGGTGAAACATTTTCATCTACCTCAGAGGCAACAGAGGCTATTGTTCCGTCCTCTGAAGCGTATAGATATCCAAATTGTATTTGGTCTTGTTGAATGGCAACGCTCCTTTTTGATGATTCAAAACTTGCTACTGCAGTACGATAAGAGTTTTTAGCAGATTCATAATCACTTAAAGATGCACTTCCTTTTTCATATAATGTCCTTATTCTATTCAAGTTAAGTTTGGTTGTGTTCATCTGGGATTCGGCACTATTTTTTGATTCTATTGCGGCCTCATAGCTTAATCTGGCGGAAACATTGTCTAAAGTGCCTAATAATTGCCCTTTTTTAACATTTTGACCCAATTTTACATCTAATTTGGTGATGATACCGCTACTTCTAAAACTCAAATTGATAATCTTTTCAGTTTTTGCTACACCACTAAACTGTCTGGTGTTTGCACCTCCCAAATAAGTAGCCTCAGCAAATTTAACTGGTCGTAGAACAGCTTCTTCTTTCTTTTCCTCTTCTCCACAACCCAATATCAGTAAGAAAAAAATGGGTGTAAGACATTTGAGTTTGCCGGTAATGGTTATTATCATAATCAATAGATTTTAATCTTGATTGTCTTTGGTAAATTCTAAAAAGCGTTCGACAAATGCCTCACGTTCCGTTTCATTTTGCAACAGGAAAAACACACCCAAAGCGCGCTCCAATTGGATAGCTCGTTGAAGGTAGTTATAAGTTGCATTGGCACTTGCTTGTTGCGCAATTAAAAAGTTATTTTGTGCGTCAAGCAGTTGGACTATATTCACAGCACCATTTGCATAAGAGGTTTGGGTTAAATCTAAGGCCTCCCTAGCGGTTTCTTCAAATACTTTTGAAATTTTAATGTTTGAAATTTGATTTATCAATTCCAATACAGCATCATTAATGTTCTTTTCGAGGAGTAATTCGATATTTTCTCTGGAGAATTCTAGCTGCTCCGTTTGAACTATTGCAATCTGTTGGTTAAGATTTTGTTTGTTTTGGTTGAAAATTGGGATTGAAATGTTTAGTCCAACAGTGTAAAAGTTATCTGGGAAGGCCAATGTTGGAGGGAATTGCGTACCCTCGCCTGAGCGAAAAAACTCTTGACTGTATTGACCTCGCAAGCCAATATTTGGTAAAAACCTACCCGCTCCAAATAGACGCTTGCTTCTCTCTGCGACTTCAAGATTGTATGCAATAGACTTTAATTCTGGAGCGTTCGCTTTGGCTTCGGATATTAAAAATTTAACAAATGAATTTTTTAGCGTTGGATTATCTAGAAATTGGCCTAATTGGTCATAATTATAATTTTCAAAGACGCCTTGTTTTAATTCTGCCTCCTGTACGTCAATTTTTAAATTAATCGGATTATTAAGCAATTGATTTAAGGTAAAAAAGCTCTGTTCTAACTGATTAATGGCCTCGACTACTTGTTGGGTGTTTTGAGCCATTTCTGACCGGAATCTTAATACATCAGACTTCCCCGCTTGTCCTGCCTGATAATTTTCTTCAGCTATCCTTAAATTCGATTTCGTAAGCTCTAGGTTTTGATTTTGAATTGATAGATTGGTCTTCAGGATTAAAGCGGTGAAATAGGCGGTGGCCGCATCAAATACCGTATTTAAGGTCTCGGCATTGAAATTTTCTTTCTGTGCTGATTGAAGAGAACGTTGAATGCTAATATTTGCATTTATCGCTTCTGAAAAAATGTTTTGATCAAGGCTAATATTACCTGTTCCTGAAACTTCTGGGTTTTGGCCATTACTTACTTTTGCTAATTGTGGGTCAACATAAGTCGCACCTGCGTTAGCTAGAACATTAGGTAGGTAGTCACTTTGGGCAATTTTGAAGTCCTTTTCTGCAAGTTCAACGTCCTTTTCGATTGTTTTAAGAATAAGATTTTCATCTATTACCTGTTTCAGAATGTCAAGCAGGGAGTAGGTGTTCTCACTTTCAATTTCTTCTGGCTTACCAATAAAACTAGTAGTTGCAATTAAACTATACTTTAATGGTAATCCTATTTTTCTTGCTGTATTATAGTTTATTGAAAGTCGGCTCTTAGCTTCGATTTTCGTGACCTGGCTTATTTCGGCTTCGCCATTTACAATTGCTTCAACAGTTAATGCGATTTTCCTGAAAGATTGATATATTTCAGATTGATCGTGATTACTTGCTAGTATCCCGTTTTCAACGTTGGCAATTGTGTTAGCTGTAATTGAAGGGATTTTTTGATTGATTAAAATTTCGGCCAATTGCTTAACCTCCTCTTGATTTAGGTAAAAGCCACCAGCGAGGTATACGGCATCTATGGTCTCAAGTTTTGAAGGAATATCGCTTAAATTTTCAAACGGAATTACCTCCGTTTCAAAACCTAATCGATCCCCTAAATTTTCAAAAAGCTCGGGTATTTGAAAATTCTCCAAAAGGGCCGTTTCTATTAAAACCCCTACTTTTTTTGGGTTGGCTAAGTCTTTTAAGGTCACCAAGTCTTCTTCATAAGACAGTGGAAACGTTATTGTAAATAAATTTGCGCTGTTTTGCTCAGCATTCTCGTCTAGGCTTAATTCTAAATTTGAATTTCCGAAAATTATGGTTGGTTTATCATGTTTCCCCAATTTGGAAATCACTAGATTGTTTACAAGTCCAAAAGCAATTATAATATCAACATCAGATTCTATTAAGTTTTGATAGTTTGTAAAAGCAAGCGTAGCGTTAAAGTTATTATTTAGCCTATAATTATCTGGAAAGTAAAGATTGGCATCTTCTCCCACAACAGCTTTGATTTCTTTTTCCAAATCAGTCAATAGAGAATCTGTCTCAGAGGTCGATTTATCTAAAAGCAAACCAATTTTGTATTCTTTGTTTTGACCAAAGGTCAAGCAGAAAGCAAAAACTCCAATAATAAGTGTGAAATAAAGCCGCATTTTAACTATGGTTGGGTGGGGCTAAAATAAATATAATTGTGATACTGGACAATTATAAGCAAATTTGCAAAAGAAATCAGTGTTAATGCGGCTTCTATATTCAATCATTGTATTGGTAAAAGTGACTATTTAATATAGTTGTATTCAGTAAATCGTAGATTAATCAATAAAATTGTTTATTTGTCATTGTAAAATTAAGTATGACAGGTACAGTTTATAAATCCACTGGGAGTTGGTACAGCGTAAAAACAGATTTAGGCCAAACCTATCAATGCCGAATAAAGGGTAAATTTCGGCTAAGCGGAATAAAAAGCACCAACCCTATTGCCGTTGGCGATAAGGTGGAATTTGATTTGGAGACCAATAAAGATGAGGTAACAGGCGTTATAAATGCGATTCATGATCGGGAAAATTACATTGTAAGAAAATCTGTAAATCTTTCAAGGCAGACACATATTATTGCAGCTAACATAGACCAGGTTTTTCTTTTGGTCACAATTGATAATCCACCTACGTTCACAACTTTTATTGACCGATTTCTGGTAACTGCAGAAGCCTACTCAATTAAAACAGTTTTACTTTTTAATAAAGTAGATGCTTACAATAATGATAATCTTGATGAAGTACGTTATTTGGCCCATGTCTATCGGAAGATAGGCTACGAATGTATTGGTATTTCAGCTCAAACAGGTAAGAATATCAATAAAGTAAAATCTTTAATGACAGGTAAAGTAAGTATGTTTGCCGGCCACTCTGGCGTTGGAAAATCGACCTTGGTAAATGCCATTGAGCCAAGTCTAGATTTGAAGACCAAAGAAATTTCAGAGCAACACAACCAAGGTCAGCATACCACGACCTTTGCCGAAATGTTTGATTTGAGTTTTAATGCTAAAATTATTGATACACCAGGTATTAAAGGTTTTGGCGTTGTTGATATGGATAAGGAGGAAGTTGGGGATTATTTTCCAGAGTTCTTTGCATTGAAAGCGCATTGTAAATTCAATAATTGTCTTCACCTTGAAGAGCCAAATTGCGCAGTTAAAGAAGCCTTGGAAAATAATGAGATAGCCGCTTCAAGATACAGAAGTTATCTGCAAATTTTAGAAGGCGAAGATGAAAATTACAGAACCGATATTTGGGAATGACCTTCCGTTTTTAATTGTTTATGAAGGAAGTACTTTCAAAATAAAGGAAGACTTTTTGTGCTACAAAGTTTATGTAGCCATTGCTAATTACCTCAAATCAATAACATGCTTGGTCTTTAGTATGAAGTTCAAAAAGTGCGCAAAATAATATTTCATGAAAGCAGTTATACAACGAGTTTCTAGAGCATCTGTCACCATTGATAATAAAAAAACAGCCGAAATTGGGACAGGGCTATTAGTTTTACTTGGCATTACTCATGATGACGGAAAAGAAGATATCAAGTGGTTAAGCAACAAAATTGTTAATTGTCGCATTTTTTCGGATAATAATGGGGTTATGAACAATTCCGTTAAAGAGGAAAATGGGGATATAATCGTCGTTAGTCAATTTACACTTCATGCCAGTACAAAAAAGGGCCATAGACCAAGTTATATCTACGCGGCAAAATCAGAAGTCGCGGGGCCTATCTACGAGAGTTTTTTAAATCAATTGGAAATGGATTTTAGTAAATCTGTACAAACTGGAATATTTGGAGCAGATATGCAAGTTGAATTGATAAATGATGGGCCGGTGACTATTATTTATGACTCGAAAAATAAAGTTTAACACCTAATTTTTTGACTAATTGGCTGCGTTTCAGTTTTTTTCTTTAACATAATTTTAGTAATTTTGTTCTAAACTTACTAGACTAAAAATATGATTTTTAAAGCGGTACGAACGCTTTGTTTTTTTTTGTGCCCCCTACTTTCATTCGTTCAAGAAAGTAATTATTTAATTTCCACTTCAATTCCTTCAGAACTTAGGCAAGATGCCAATGCAGTTGTAAGATTCGATCAGACCCAGATAGTATTAGAATCTTTTGACAAAATGAAAATTACCGAACGGCGAATCGTTACGGTTCTTAATGGTGAAGGTGCTGAGCATATTAATGCCTATATTCATTACGATGAAAATGTTAAAATAAAAGAACTTGAAGCAACGATTTATGATGCTTTTGGCAAGAAAATAAAAAGAATAAAAGAAAAGGATTTTAGGGATGTAAGCGCCGTTGATGGTGCTACACTCTATTCAGATTCTCGCGTCAAGTATCTAGACTACACACCCGTTCAATACCCTTACACTGTCGAGCTAAATTCTGAAATTGTAACAAATAACACGGCCTTTATTCCATGGTTTTACCCAGTTGGGGGATATTATCTTAGTGTTGAAAATAGCATTTACCAAATAACCAATCCAACTAACCTAAAGTTAAGGTTCAGGGAATTTAACATGGGCAATTATGAGGTTGACAAACAAATTGATGGTGGTAATTATAAATTTACCATTAAAAATTCAGAAGTAATCGAACCAGAATCCCACAGCCCATTATTTTCTAATATTGCACCAAAGGTTATGTTTGCCAGTAATTCTTTTCATTTGGAAGGTGTAAGTGGTGAGGTTGAAAATTGGAAAGACTTCGGAAAGTGGATGTATGACCACCTACTTGCCGATACCCAATTTTTGCCAGATGAAACCATTAATGAGGTAAAAGCCTTAGTTGAGGGGAAAAATACGATTGAGGACAAGGCGAAGGTTATTTATAAATATGTACAAAATAAAACGCGATATATTAGTGTTCAAGTAGGTATTGGTGGATGGAAGCCTTTTGATGCCATTGAGGTAGATCGCCTTGGTTACGGCGACTGTAAAGCTCTTACAAATTATACCATGGCCCTGTTAAAAGCCGTAGGGGTTGAATCCTATTACTCGGTTGTGTTTGCTGGAAATTCCCAAAAAAATATTGTTGACGACTTTGCTTCAATTCAAGGTAATCATGTCATTTTAAACATCCCAATTGATGAAGAAAATGTATGGTTGGAATGTACCAGCCAGAAATTACCATTTGGTTTCATTGGCGATTTTACCGACGATCGGGATGTTTTGGTGGTAACCCCCGAGGGAGGTCTAATCAAACGCACCAAAAAATATGGATTCGATGAAAATACCCAGCTTTCTAAGGCAGAATGTCATATTCTTCCAGATGGTGGATTAAAAATTAAATCTGAAATAATTTCAAAAGGGATCCAGTATGATAATAAATACTATTTAGATTTTGCAGCCGATCGTGATATCGACCAAGTCTATAAAAAAAGATGGTCTTATTTAAACGGTTTGAAAATCGACAAATATGATATTCAAAATGACAAAGATTCCATCCAATTTAAGGAAGTTATTGAGATGCAGACCGCTGCTTATGGCAATCAAATAGGTGAAAGAATGTTGGTTGCTCCAAATATTATGAATAGAAATACGTACATCCCTGATAGATACAGAAATAGAAACCTTCCTTTAGTCGTTAAAAGAGGATTTGTTGATAGAGATGAAATTAAGGTTCATCTACCAGAGGGTTATAAGTTGGAGGGATTGCCTGAAAATCAAGTAGTGACTTCCAAATTTGGAACTTATAAAAGTGAAATCATTAAAATAAGTGATACTACTTTACTTTACAAAAGGGAGTTGGTATTAAAGGATTTCGAGTTTGAAAAAGAGGAATACAAGAATTTCAGGGACTTTTATAAAACGGTCACGAAACTTGACAACTCAAAAATAGCATTAAAGTGCAGCCGCCGCAGTGGATTTGGGATGTGCGTCAAGAGCCATCGGGCTTGTCAATCGCCAGTGCCGCTGCCCGATC
>JBCCOJ010000009.1:0-31804 GCA_039025415.1 Bacteroidota bacterium
AAATATAATCATAATTTAAACGATGTTTGATTTTACGGTCAGTAACCAAAAATATATTCTCATATCATTCAATTATTATGACAATAATCATTTCAATACCAATTTTTGCTTTGTAAATTTATGACTGAATTTTAATCATATAAACTTCTTGATAACATGGATAAAATAATAGTACCAATCGATTTTTCTGAATATTCTGAATACGCTCTGGAAGCCGCTGCAATATTGGCAAAAACATACAACAGCGAAATTATCGCCCTTCACATGCTCAATTTAGACCCTGATAGTCTTACCCAATCTGAAAGCCAACAAAACGAGCAAATGGGTTTTTTCTACAAGATGGCCAAGGAACGTTTTGAGGAATTTTTAGAACGTGATTATTTAAATGGAGTTGAAATAACTCCTATGGTAAAGCATTATAAGGTATTTAGTGAGCTAAGTGAGGTAGCCGAAAACCATAGCGCAGATTTAATTATCATGGGCTCTCACGGCGCAAGTGGAATTTCTGAAATTTTCGTAGGTTCCAATACCGAGAAGGTCGTAAGACATTCAAAAACACCTGTTCTCGTGATTAAGCAAAAGCCAGAACTATTGAACTTTGATACCGTAATATTTGCTACAAATTTTGAGGAAGAAAATATAAGTGCATACATTAAAGCCAGACAACTTTTCAACAAGTTCAATTCAAAAGTTCATCTGCTACATGTAAACGTTCCTGGGCAAAATTTTAGAAGTTCTACTGAAATTGAAAAGCGCGCAGCAAACTTTCTGCGTAAGGCAGATGGAAATACCGATAAAATAAACGAAATTGATTACGTGGCAGATTATTCTGTAGAAAATGGGATACTCAATTTCGCTAATCTCGTGGGCGCAAATCTCATTGCAATGCCAACTCACGGGCGAAAAGGTTTAGCGCATTTCTTTAGCGGAAGCATCTCTGAAGATGTTGCTAATCACAGCCAAATCCCGGTGATGACCTTCAGGATTGAGTAGACGCAAACTAATTGAAAAGAGAAAAGCTGTCTTAAAACTTATGTTTTTAAGACAGCTTCCTTTATTTTGGTTTATTATAAAATTAACCATCGGTTGCAGATTCTATTTCTGTGCTTTCTATTTCATCTCCATCCATGACTTTGTCGTCTTTTAAATATTTATCTAAAAACGCCACGATTCTGCTGTAAGCCTCAATCTGGTTTTCCTTTTTAATAAACCCATGGCCTTCATCTTCAAATAACACGTACTCCACAGGAACTCCATTTGCTTTAACACCTTCAACTATTTCATCACTTTCAACCTGCAACACTCTTGGGTCTTGAGAGCCTTGTAACACAATTAGTGGTTTAGTGACCTTTTCAGTATGGAACAATGGAGAAATACGTTTTAGCCTAACCGAATCTGCAGAAAATGGATCACCCAATTCAAGATAAAGTGATTCCCTAAATGATTCCCAGTAAGGCGGAATGCTTTTAAGTGTGCGCATCCAATTGGTTACCCCAAAAAGATTTACACCCACATCAAACTCCTCTGGGGTATAGGTTAAAGCGGCCATAGTCATATAGCCTCCATAACTTCCACCAATGATTCCAATTTTAGTACCATCGATTTCAGGCTGCTCTGCCAACCAGTTTTTCCCTTCAACACAGTCTTGCAAATCATCCTCACCATGTTTTTTGTCGTCCATCTGGTAAAACGTTTTCCCATAACCACTACTACCGCGATTATTAACGGCCAAAACGGCATAGCCTTGATTCACCATGTACTGCATTAAAGAACTAAACCCTTGACGCGTTTGGCCTCCTGGCCCACCGTGTACCCAAACCATTGCTGGAATTTTGTTTTCTGCTGAGGCTTGATGTGGCAAATAATAAATCGCCGGAATCTCGGTACCATCAAATGACTTAAACCTTATGACTTTAGCCTCAACCAAATCCTCAGGATTAATCTCCTTGTTTAAAACATCTGAAATCTTATACGTTTCATCATTTTCAAAACTATGGGTGTAAAGATTTGAAGGTGTATTAGACCCACCAACATAAAGCCGCATCCACTTTTCGTCATCTGAAAAGCTTACGCTGGTTATGGATTTATCTCCAAAATCTGGCAGTTCAATGGGTTTCATAGTCTCCACATCCAGAACATCGATAGCATTCTTACCATCTTCATTGCTGTAAACTACCATGTAATTTCCGTTAGAAGTAAAACCTGCACCAGAAATGTCCCAATCTTTTTCGAGAACTTTCGTCTTCTCCTTTGTTTCTAAATCATAAGACATTAAATACGAAAATTCACCACCATCGTCGGTGGTATAGTAAAACTTAGAGTTATCCTTAGAAAAGTCTTGGGCGGAATTGCCACTTTGATTCTCATTAATCTGAATCATTTCCTCTGTTTCTGAATTGTAAATGAACAAATCTGAATCATTTGTATTAACTGATTTGGTCAATGCGAAATAATTTTCATCATCAGACATTCCGCTAAAATTCATGCCATTGTCATTTTGATAAATCATCTCAGAACTATAATCATCAATAGACATTTTGTAAACATCAAAAAACTGCGGATTTCTCTTATTCGAACCATAATAAAGATAATTATCATCATTAGACCAACCGTAAAAACTAGCAACAGCACCCTCTGTTGGGGTAATGTCCTGCATAGCTTCTCCCTGCTTTAAAACATAGAGATGACTGATTTCGTCTCCGTTACCATCTGCGCTCAATAACATTCTATCATCATTAGGAAAAAAAGAGGATGCAAAATATGATGTTGTATCAGACTGCGTAATTGCTGTCATTTCGCCTCCCTTTGCAGGAACGGTGTAAGCATTATAAATACCGGTACGATTACTTGACACCAATAATTTTGACTTATCTGCAGAAAAACTTCCGCCACTTATTGCTTCATTATCCATGAACTGAGCAATAGTGTAGTTTCCTATTTCTCGTTGAGCCATTGCCTCTTCCTTTGGTTCTTCCTTGCAGGAAATAACCATTAGAACCATAATTAATACTAAGAGTTTTGATTTCATTTACTTCGCTTTTTTGATTGTTAACTATTAATCTAATTTAAATTCTTCTGTTTGCTTGAAAGGGCTCAATTGCAAGGCTTCCATTTTAGCCTTATATGGCGCCCAGTCGTCTTTAAAAAACGTATTGGTACCAGATAAGACATTTTCTAGCGCCTCCCTTGCATTTTTAATTAGCGTGGTTTCAGTCGAGGTGATTCCGTTTTGACGGGAACTTACATAACCTCTAGCCTGACCCAAGAGTTGCATTGGCGTAACTTCTGGATTTCTGGTAATACCTTGGCGCTTGTCAACTTTACCAATAAATTTATCAATGAGACTATCAACGCTTTTAGCGATTTTCTTTGATAATTTCAGTTCGTCCTTGTATTTATCCTTATCAATTTTTTTGAGCATTTTTTGATATTCCTTAATGGTATTTTTACTTTCCACCAGTTGCTTGACGGCATCAGCTGCTGTTTGTTGCATTTTCTCTAACTCCTTCATTTTGGCGTAAACCTGGTTTGTATTTTCCTCTGAAACTTTAATTCTAGGGTCAGATGCAACCGTTATATTTTGCGCTGAAGTTTGATCACCATAGGTCATTACAGCACGATAGGTTCCTGGCTTCACCGAAACCCCACCCGGCTCTCTATTTCTTTTTCTTATGGTTCGAGAGGGATAATCAACTCCTTTCTCGCTCATATACCATCCCCATTTATAAACTCCAGTTGAATCTGGTGTTTTGCGTTTTAAGGTTCTGATTAGGCGTTCACCATCGTAAATTTTGAGGTGAACGGAGTCCCATTTAACTTTCTTCTCTTCATTTTCGGAAGTTTCATCATCATTATCCTCTTTCTCATCTGCGTCTTCCTTAGCGTCTTTACTTTTCTCGTCTTCTACTTTAACGTAATATGAAAACTGTGCCCCATAATTTCTATTCTCACCATGATAAGTAGCATCTGCGCCAAATCGACTTCCAGTAGGTTGTTGATAGGCCGCTTGATATGCCGTTTTTGGTTCAAAAAGCTCCAATCTTTGATTTAGAATATCCTTATTCTTAGCTAAAGCCCGCAACGGCCTAATATCATCAAGAACCCAAGCTGCTCTACCGAAAGTACCGATGACCAAATCATGTTCTCTTGGCTGTATTACCAAATCCTTAACCGAAACGGTTGGGAAACCATGGGTATACTTTGTCCATTTATTACCAGCGTCAAATGAAATATATAAACCATCATCGGTGCCCAAGAACATCAAGTTCTTTTCTATCGGGTCTTCCACTATTGAGCGGGTATAACTTTCAACATCCTCTTCATCAACAATTCGCTCCCATGATTTTCCGTAATTCTTTGTCCTGTATGCATAAGGGGTGTAATTGAATCTTCGATAATCATTTGCAATTAATAAGGCCTCTCCCTTATTTTTATTCGAGGCCTTGATTTGCGCAATCCAACTTCCCTCGGGTAAATTCTTTAGATTTTTTGAAACGTCAGTCCAGTTCGTGCCACCATCTGTAGTATAATGTACACGACCATCATCTGTACCTACCCATAACATATCTTTTTCAAGTGGAGAAGGTTCTATAACCAAGATAGTCGTATGATTTTCGGCACCAGTGGCATCCATGGTCAAGCCTCCACTTTCAGATTGCTTTTGTTTTTCAGGGTCGTTCGTAGTCAAATCTGGAGAAATGATAGTCCAGGTATTGCCCTTATCCATTGATTTGTGCACAAATTGACTTCCGAAGTAAATCGTACTGCTATCAAACGGGTCAATGTTAATGGCCGAGTTCCAGTTGAATCTCAATCTAACTTCAGGGTCTGGATGCGTTGGCTTGACACCATAATTGTTTCCTGTTTCGGCATCATATCGGCTCACATAACCCTGTTGGCTCATTGACCAACCAAAACGGGCATCTTCCTTATCTGGGACGACGTCAAAACCATCACCAAAACTTATTTCTTGCCAATAACTATTTCTAATTCCCTGGGAACGCCATACATATGCGGGGCCTTTCCAGGAGCCATTGTCTTGCATACCACCGTATACATTGTATGGTATTTCATTATCTACATTGATATGATAAAACTGTGCTAAGGGAAGATTACCAATAAAGCGCCAAGATTTACCGCGGTCCCTAGTAATATTGAGACCACCGTCATTACCATCTATCATATAGCTACCATCTTCAGGGTGAATCCACCAAGCGTGATGGTCTGGGTGAACACCGTTATTCGCACCATAGGCTGGCATTAACTGGTTGAAGTTTTTACCCCCATCTTCAGACACATTTACGTAGGTGAAAACAGAATAAATTCGATTTTCATTTTGTGGGTCAACATAAATATCTGAATAGTAAAATGGTCTATTCCCAATATCATTCTTATCATTTATCTTTCTCCATTTAAAACCGCCATCTGTACTTTTATAAAGGGCATTCTTTTTGGCCTCGACCAACGCATAAACGATATTTGGTGAACTTGGTGCAATGGCAATACCTATTCTGCCCAGTTCCCCTTTTGGGAAGCCTTCTTTGTCGGTTATTTTTTTCCAGGTTTTACCTCCGTCATGTGTGATATGAAGTCCAGAACCTTCTCCCCCCGACTTGAAAAACCAAGGATCACGCTTGTGTTCCCACATTGCTGCGATTAGCTTATTGGGATTTGTTGGGTCCATAACTAAATCGGCAGCACCTGTTTTATTATTGGCGAATAATATTTTATTCCAAGTCTCACCGCCATCGGTGGTTTTATAAATACCACGCTCAGGGTGTTCACCCCAAGGAGAACCAATGGCTGCAACGTAAACAACATCTGGATTAGTAGGGTCTATGATTACACGATGGATGTGCCTAGTTTTTTCTAGCCCCATGGCTTTCCAATTTTTTCCACCATCCAATGATTTGTAGATACCATAGCCGCCGTTGAGCGAGTTACGGGGATTTCCTTCACCCGTACCAACCCATATTACGCTTGGATTACTCTGTTGAATGGCAACAGCACCGATTGAAGCGGTGAGCTCATTATCGAAAATTGGTTTCCAGGTTATTCCACCGGAGTCACTTTTCCACAGGCCCCCGGAAGCCGTACCCGCATAAATGATGTCAGGATTTGAATTTACCGCATCAATTGAGGTGACACGTCCAGACATACCGCCAGGACCGATATTTCGTGGTTCAAGATTCTTTAGAATGTTTAGGGGAATTTCTTGTGCAGAAATGAAAAGTGATGAAAGTAAAAACACCACTGTGAATAATCTTTTCATGTGTTACTTGTTAATTTTTTGAAGATAAAATCAATCAATTGATAATCGCTCATTCGTATTGCGATAAAATTGATTAAGACTGTACTGGTTTTTGATTAATTATAATTCCCTAAAGATAATGAAACATCCTTCACAAACTGTGTTTGATATCGGTTAATCACGATCAGACTAATTCATCAATTAAAAGTAGACGTTGATGTAATCTAAAAAACAAATAATTACACAAAAAAATTGCTTTACTTTCAACTTCTCATCTGTCCAGAATACTCATAAATATTGATAACGAAAACTATTGGATAGTCGTCTTTGGCGATACGAGCAGAAAAATCACTTATGTAGTTCATTTCCTTGAGTTCCTTGACGCTACAAACATCTTTAATACCCAATGAAAACTCATGCAGTAAGGCTTTAGCCTCAGAACCTTCCATCTCTTGAAATTTACCGTGAGCAATTACTGATTTCCATTTAGTTATTTCTGATATTTCAGAAACCTGAAGTGATACATTTGGCTGCGAACGCATGGCATTAATCTTGTGGCCGCTACCCGAATAACAGATTATTCTATCATCATGAAAATAATAAGTAATTGGGATGCTGAATGGACGATCTTGATAGATGTAGGCCAATTGCCCAATATAATTGCGTTTCAAGAACAACTTGCAGTCTGATTTTTGAATTCGGCTTATCATAATCTTGAAATTTAGGGATGACAATCCATCGAATTAGAGGTGATATCCACCACGGGTGTTGGAGAGATATAAGGAATACCTAGACCCATACCACGCACTATAAATAGTATTCCCAGGAATACTACGAAAATGGGAATGGCCTTTTGGATTTTTTGTTTTATTGCGGGTTTTATAAACTTGCCTACATAAATTATCGAAGTCATTAGAGGTATTGTTCCAATACCGAAAAAAATCATATACAAAGCACTGTTAATTGTATTTTGGATTGCTATAGAGGCAAAAACAGCAATGTACACCAAGCCACAGGGAAGAAAACCGTTAAGGAACCCGATAGTCAAAAATGTATCGGGACTTTTCCTTTTAAAGGATTTACCCATACTTGATTTTAATCTTGAAATTATTTGAAAAATTGGTCTTGATAATTTATTGAACTTGAAAAATGAGGGAATTAAAATAATCATAACCATAATCACACCGATGAGAATGGAAAGTTGCTGCTGCAGACCAAAAATATAGAGGCTTTTGCCCACAAGGCCAAATACAAGACCTATGAGCCCATATGCCATTAATCTCCCAAAATGATAAAGTGAAATTTGAACAATTTTTTTTGTTTCATTCTCTCTATCAACGGGTAACATAAAGGCAATAGGGCCACACATTCCAAAACAATGGAAACTACCCAATAACCCTAATACAACAGCAGACCAAAGCACTAATATTCTATTTTTTTATTAAAAAGATATGGCGTATTTTCATACATCCAATCAATATAAATGTTCCATCGACCACCAACCAAGCGTTCGTCAGGTATGAGCAAAGTATGGCTGGACAGCGTTATTTCTGTTTCGTAGTCCAGTTGCTGGTTGGATGGTCGATATAGGAACACCTTTCCTTTTATTTTTTCAAAGTCCAATTGCGGCGGAAATGTGAGCTCCAATCCGTTTTGTGTTTTTTTCCAAACGATGTTGGTTACCAATTTTCTTGCGTTTTTCGCTTTATCGATATCCTCTTGGAACTTTAATTCCTTATTATAGTATTGTTCGGTGACCAAATCATGGTCATACTTTTTATTTGTGGTCATGCTTATCACAAAGTACATGATGAAGCATATAAATGCGATGAACGCCAACACGATTCCTGTTCCCCAATTGATTTTCATAAGCCTCTCCCTAGCCCTCTCTACTTCGACCTGGCCTGTCTTGAGCATTGTCGAAAGGCTCAGTACAAGCAGTAGAGGGGACTGTTTCGGGAATTTTATTTAATATTTATTTAGAATAAGTCGGATGTTGCACATTATTTAATTTATAGTTACCAAAGGAAAATTTAAACATTTGAGTAATAAGTATCTCTCTGATTCCCTACACTTAGCCTTGGCTAGTTCTGAGCAATGAACATAAACCGCCTATCATTCGGTTTCAGCCTTTTTATGCTTTAAACAATCGCCACAGCATGAACCCGTGTTTGGACAATTTGATTTTATAGTTAAAACGAAATCCTCAAATTTTGGCGGTTCAATCTTATCTGAAATTGGCTCTTTTTGTGTTGATTTCATATTATAATGTTCATTAGTTAAAACTTCTTGGGCCCAAGAAATTCACCGTTGTAGTCTCAATCAAATTATCATTTTCATAGACCTCAACGGTCAGGTTATTTCTGTCATTATTTAGATCCCTTATATTCAATTCTATAAATAAACTACCTTCCGATAGGCCCTGAGCTGGTACAGATATTTTACCATCTGTGCTCACCAATTTGATGTTTCCGTCAAATTTCCGAAGCTTAAAACTTACATTTTCAATATCCCTTGTGGTTTTGTTAATGAGTTTATAGGTAAATACATTGCTTATAATCTCATCCCCTTTGTGTTCATATAGCTGTCCTGGCAAACGAAGTATTCTGGCTTCAATGTCATTTCTTAAAAACAGCATACCTGTCAAGACTCCTATCAATATCACCAACACGGCTGAATATCCTTTAAGCCGATTTGAAAACTGAAATTTCTTTTTCTTCTCTATATTTTCCTCACTGGCATAGCGAATGAGACCTTTTGGCAAATTGATACTCTCCATGATGTGGTCGCACTCGTCAATACAAGCAGTACAATTGACACATTCCAGCTGGGTACCATTTCTAATATCTATTCCGGTTGGGCACACGTGGACGCACTGAAGGCAATCAATACAATCACCATGGCCAAGGGCTTTACGGTCTTCATTTTTTCTGAATTTTTTTCGCCCATTTTCAGCCTCACCCCTTTTATGGTCGTAGGCAACCACGACCGATTTTTCATCCAACAAAACACCCTGTAATCTGCCGTACGGACAAGCTATTATGCATACCTGTTCCCTGAACCAAGCGAAAACAAAATAAAACACCCCTGTAAATATGATTAATGGAAACAGTGTTTCTAAATGTGCCATCGGGCCATCCTGTACGTATCGCAATAACTTATCACTACCAATCAAATACGCCAAAAATACATTGGCGATTAAAAATGAGATTATCAGGAATACACTCCATTTCAACAGTCGTTTTTTGATTTTCTCAGCGTTCCATGGTTGTCTATCTAACTTCCGTTGTTTATTTCTATCTCCATCTATCCAATATTCAATCCTACGGAAAACCATTTCCATGAAAATGGTCTGTGGGCATATCCAACCACAAAAAATCCTACCGAAAGCCACTGTGAAAAGTGCTACAAAAATGACTCCAATTATCATTGAAATCACCACCAAGTGAAAGTCCTGAGGCCAAAATGGAAAACCAAATACATTAAACCGCCGTTCCAATACGTTAAAGAGCAAAAATTGATTGCCATTAATCTTTATAAATGGCGCAGCAATTAGAAATGCCAATAAGATATAGCTAACTATCTTTCGGTTGCGATAATAGTTGCCACTTGGTTTTTTAGGATAAATCCAAGCCCTTTTTCCATCTGCAGTGACCGTACCGATAGAATCTCGAAAATTGTCATTTTGGGGCGTTTGCATATCATGGTCTTTTCACTTCCTCCACTTGGATAACCTCACCGGTTTCGACTTCCAAATCCTCGGTCGGTACTTCTTCAACTGGTGCATTTTCATCAACCCAAATATCACCTTGGGGCTCCTTGGGTTCAGCGGGTGTAGTACCTTCAAGTGTCAAAACATAACTTGCCACTTGAGCCATTTCTGAGGGTTTTAAGTTCTGCTTCCAAGCAATCATACCTTTACCTGCGCGCCCACCTTCAGAAATAGTTTTAAATACATTTTTAATACCGCCACCAAGAATCCAATGCTTGTCGGTTAAATTAGGGCCAATACCCCCGCCACCATCAACTTTATGACAAGCTACGCAATTCAATTCATAAATCGTACGCCCAGCCTTGATATCGGCAGCGTCCGTAAGAATCTCAACCGTATTCACATCTACCAAATCCTTTGCAGTTCTTTTATATTCCTCAAGTTCAATTTGCGCCTGTGCAAGATTTATTTCCAATTCTTCGTATTGGTTATCTCCACCTAGTATGTGGAAATTAACCATATAAACCACACCAAAAATGACACATGCATAAAATCCGTATAACCACCATGGTGGTAAATCATTGTCCAATTCCTTTATGCCATCATAATTGTGATCAAGAATAATTTCGTGTTCTTCCTCAACTGGTTTTGAGCCCAATAATTTCAAGTAGGTTTGCTTAACCCATTTCATGAATTTTGACCCCTCTGCCAATCGTGCGTTATGGGCCAATTTTTGTTCTTCGGTAAGGGTTTGATATAATACATTGGAAAGCGCACCAACTATAGCCTCAATAGCCACAATAATTACAAACACCAAAATTAAAAATCCAAGAACTACCGGTTGCTCCATGAAGGCCGGCTGGTCTCCAGATTCGACAACATATTCTACTAATAGAACAATTAGAAGAAAAAAGACTGGGATTCTAAGCCACGCTGGAAAATAATATTTCATAATTCGTCAGGGTTTTGAGTATCCAATGGTAAATTACTCACTGTATTGATATAGTCTTTTTTTGCTGTTATGACCCACCAAAACAGTAGGACAAAGAATCCAAAAAATATGACTAAGGATATTAGGGGATATATTTCCACCCCCGTTATGGATTCCAAATGATTTTTTACAAACTTTAGCATATCTACTCGTTTTTACTTAATGTTACTTCAACATTATCTGGTACATTTATGTCTGTTCCCAATCGCTGGAGATAAGCAATTATCGCAACGATTTCGCGATTGCGCATCTCAATAAATGCATCACCGGCGGCCTTTTTATCGGCTTCGTAGGTTTCAACAAAATCTGGGTCTGAATACAAGTTCTGTTCAATCTGCAAACCTTGTTCAGCCATAGAGGCTTGAGCGTTCGCAATATCCTCTTCTGTGTAGGGTACTCCAATCGCAACCATGGCACGCATTTTTGCCTCAGTTTCAGACTTGTCGAGTTCATTGGCTATTAGCCATTTATAGGAAGGCATTATAGAACCAGAAGATGTACTTTGAGGGTCGTAAAAGTGATTTAGATGCCAATTATCCGAATACTTGCCGCCTACACGATGCAAATCTGGACCTGTACGTTTACTTCCCCATAAAAATGGATGGTCGTAGACAAATTCGCCTGCCTTAGAATACTCTCCGTAGCGTTCTACTTCGCTTCTAAACGGACGTACCATCTGTGAATGACAACTAACGCATCCTTCTCTAATATAAAGGTCCCTGCCTTCCAATTCTAATGGTGTATATGGTTTTACACTCGCAATAGTTGGTATGTTCGATTTTACCAAAAGTGTCGGAATTATTTGGACCATACCACCAATCAATATGGCAATCGTTGCAAAAATGGTTAATTTGATGGGCTTACGCTCCAACCAAGTATGCCATCCCTCACCCGCTACTCTGCGCTTGGTAACGCGTTGTAATTTTGGAGCTTCGGCCAATTCATCAGTAACGGCACTACCTTTCTTAATAGTCACGACTATATTGTAAACCATTACGAACATACCCAAGATATAAATGGAACCACCGATAGCTCTCATCCAATACATTGGGATGAGCTCAAATACGGTTTCTAGGAAATTTCCGTAGACTAAAGTGCCGTCAGGATTAAATTGTTTCCACATACTGGCCTGGGTAAAACCAGCAACGTACATTGGGAGTGCATACATTACAATTCCCAAGGTACCTAACCAAAAGTGAGTGTTGGCCAACCTTACGGAATGTAGTTTGGTTTTCATCATTTTTGGCACTAGGAAATATATCATACCGAATGTTAGGAAACCATTCCATGCTAAGGCACCAACGTGCACATGGGCGATAACCCAATCAGTAAAGTGGGCAATGGCATTTACATTCTTTAGTGATAGCATAGGTCCTTCAAAAGTGGCCATACCGTAGCCAGTTATAGCAACTACCATGAATTTAAGGGTAGGATCGGTCCTCACTTTATCCCACGCACCGCGCAGCGTCAATAATCCATTGATCATTCCACCCCAAGAGGGCATAATGAGCATAATAGAAAATGCTACACCCAAACTTTGAGCCCAGCCTGGTAAAGCGGTATATAATAAATGGTGTGGTCCCGCCCATATGTAGATAAAAATGAGTGACCAAAAATGGACGATAGATAATCTATAGGAATAAACCGGCCTGTTTGCAGCCTTTGGTACGAAATAGTACATAAGACCCAAGAAGGGAGTCGTAAGGAAAAATGCGACTGCATTATGCCCATACCACCATTGAACTAATGCATCCTGAACACCAGCATAAACCGAATAGCTCTTGAGCATATTTACAGGCATTTCGAAACTATTAAAAATGTGCAAAACCGCAACCGTAACAACAGTAGCGAGATAGAACCAAATGGCAACGTAAAGATGCCTTTGACGCCTTTTTAATATGGTACCAATTAGATTCCAGCCAAAAACAACCCAAATCACCGCAATGGCAATGTCAATTGGCCATTCCAATTCAGCATACTCCTTAGAAGTGGTATAACCTAACGGAAGCGTTAAAGCTGCGGAAACGATAATAGCCTGCCAGCCCCAGAAATTGATTTTACTTAGGGTATCGCTGAACATCCTCGCCTTGAGTAATCTTTGCGTAGAGTAATAAACCCCAGCAAAAATCGCGTTTCCAACAAAGGCAAAAATTACCGCATTGGTATGTAAAGGCCTTAATCTACCAAAACTTAACCACGAAATCCCATCGGTTAGATTTGGGAATATAAACATAAATGCCAGCAGCAAACCGACAACCGTACCCACAATACCCCAGAGCATCGTGGCGTATAAAAAATTTCTAACGATTTTGTTATCGTAATAAAACTTTTGAACTTCCATACTTAATCAATTACTTTTCTTATTTAGAGAATCTGAGTTGGTTTCTTTGACAAGTTCATCGTCAAAGAGCATCCTAACAGATGGGGTGTAATCATCATCGTATTGACCACGCCTTACCGCCAAAATAAAAGCGGCAAAAAACACAATAGCAACACATATACTGATACCTAAAAGCAAATAAATTACACTCATACCTATTAGAAGTGATACCCAAAAATACATTTGAGGCTACGGTTAAAACATGACATTTATCATGTTTTAAGAAGAATTTTAAAAAAATGTTAATTTAAAATCATAAAGCATTTACTATCAATTTTATACATTTAAAAAACTGAATTTTTAATAATGATTTTTTAACTAAAGACAACCAGATTGGGTTAAAGAAACGAGCTTATGGGTTAAGAATAGTGAAATAAAGTAAGCCTTTAAAATTGTGGTATTTTCGTTTAAATCGTCATTGAAAACATTTGCTTTTCTTCATTTAATCTGTGCAATCGTAAATCAAATGCCATACAGATATTTCTCAAGAATACACGATTTAATTCTGGGATTTTGATTGAAGAATTTGACTGATTTATGATTCCATCTAGCACCATTTCGTCTAGCTTAATGATAACCTCAGGTAAAGACTCAAAGGAAGAATTTGGGTGTTTCCAATTGGTTTCAGAACGGCACATTAGGTTCAGGATATGTTGTCGGATTATTTTATCCTCTTCCGTAAGTATATGCCCCCTAAATACAGGTATTTGTCGAGATTCGATTAGGTTTTGATATTCTTTTACCGATTTTACATTCTGGGCAAAGCCACCCCAACTATCACTTATTGCAGACATCCCTAAACCAATCATCAGTTCGGTACTATTAGTTGTGTAGCCCATAAAGTTGCGGTGCAGGGTTTTATTTTCAGCTGCCTTATAAAGCCCATCAGATGGTAAGGCAAAATGATCCATTCCAATTTCGTGATAGCCTAAATCAGCGAGCATCAACTTTCCTAAATCATAAAGCGCTCTTTTTTCATTTCCGTTAGGTAGGTCTTTTTCGTCATAGCCTCGCTGGCCGTTTCCTTTTATCCAAGGCACATGCGCATAACTGTAAAAGGAAATACGTTCAGGCATTAATTCTGCTGTAAATTCTATACTTTTTTTAACAGAATCCAATGTTTGATGTGGCAAACCAAAGACCAAATCATGGCTAATTGAAGTATACCCGATACTTCTTGCCCATTTAGTTACTTTTTCGACTTGATTAAAATCCTGAAATCTATTGATTGCTTTTTGAACTTTCGGGTCATAATCTTGTATCCCAAAACTCACTCTAGTGAATCCTAAATCAAATAATATTTTGAGCTGCTCCTTGGTCGTATTATTTGGATGTCCTTCAAAACTGAACTCGTAGTCCTCGTGACGCAAAGCCCTTTCAAAAAGTCCAGTTATTAATCGATTTAGATTTTCGCCCGAGAAAAAAGTAGGAGTACCACCCCCTAAATGAATCTCTTTAATAATAGGGACTTCCGGAAATTCATCAAGATACAAATGCCACTCTTTCAATAGGGTATCAATATATTTATTCTCAACCGAATGACGCTTGGTAATATGCTTATGGCAGGCGCAAAACGTACATAAGTTCTCACAAAATGGCAAATGAATGTAAAGACTTATACCATCTACCGAATTGCTTTTTACGAATGTATTTTTCATGGATTCAATCCATAAGTCTTTGGTAAATGTATCTGTATCCCAAAAAGGAACGGTTGGATAGCTTGTGTAGCGCGGCCCAGGAATATTGTATTTTTTTATCAATTGAGCGTCCATAATTAATTTATTTTTCGACCTAATAGATTAGTAGCCATGGTTGTAAAAACTACGATACTTATAGAACTCAAAGGCATCAATATGGCCGCAATAACAGGTGATAATTGACCAGTTACGGCAAAGTATAAGCCAATTATATTGTAAATAAAAGCAAGGCCAAAACTCCATTTCACTATTTTAACTGAGTGCTGAGTAAGCTTGATGAAGTTTTCAAGCGTATCAAATTTTGAGGCGTCTAAAATAGCATCACAAGCCGGTGAAAAAACATTGGTGTTTTCAGAAATTGCTATACCGACACTACTTTGGGCAAGTGCTCCAGCATCATTGAGACCATCGCCAACCATAAGTATTCTCGACCCTTCATTTTGGTGATGTTCAATATACTCTAACTTCTGTTCAGGGCTTTGGTTAAACATAAATTTGGTTTTTGCGGGAAGGAGTTTTTTCAAATTCTTAAGCTCGCCATCGTTATCTCCAGATAGAATAGCTAATTCGTAATTGTTTGATAAGGATTTAAATAGTTTCGAAACTCCTTTTCTGTACCTATTGAAGAATGTAAACTTGCCCTTATAGCTATTATTGGTACTTACGTAGACTGAAGTACTAAGTTTTGAATGCTCTTTGACACCTACAAAATTTGCAGAACCGACTTTTATTTCTTCATTTAGATGGGAAGCGCTAATACCTTGGCCTAGGATTTCTTCAAAATGGTCTAGGCTTATGATATTATTTTCGTCCAAGATTTCATAAAGTTTTCTGCTAAGTGGATGATTAGATGCCCTCAAGGTATTTTTTAGTAAGGTTTCCTGTTCAATAGACAACTCTGCGCCTTCGTAAATGGCATTGCTCTTTTTGTTTGATGTAATTGTTCCCGTCTTGTCAAATACAATGGTATCAATTCGTGCTAACTCCTCAATAACCGAAGAATTTTTAAGATAGAATTTGGCTCTTCCTAGGATTCTCAGCACATTACCGTAAGTAAAAGGCGCCGAAAGGGCAATAGCGCATGGGCAGGCAATTATCAATACAGCCGTGAATACATTCATAGCCTTCTCGGGCATATAAATTAACCAAAATAAGGTTGCTATACTTGCGATACTTAAAACTGCAATTGTAAAATTCTTACTTATGGCATTAGTAAGATTTGCAAAACCAAGGTTTTTATTGGTTTTAAAGATGTCCTTGCTCCAAAGTTGGGTAAGGTGGCTCTGCTCAACGGTTTTAACAGCTTCCATTTCAATTACACCGAGGGTTTGTTTTCCTCCTGCAAATATTTGGTCTCCTGAAGCCTTAAAAACTGTTTTGGATTCACCTGTGACAAAACTATAATCGATTTCGGCCCTACCTTTCATTAAAATCCCGTCAACAGGAATCAGCTCGTTGTTTCTTATTAATAAACGATCACCTTTTTTAACATCTAAAATCTGAACGGAATTTTCAGTACCATTGTTATTTATTTTGGTAACTGCAACAGGGAAATAAGATTTATAATCACGTTCAAAGGATAGATAAGAATAGGTTTTTTGTTGAAAAAATTTCCCCAAGAGCAAAAAGAAAACCAATCCCGTTAGGCTGTCGAAGAAGCCCGAGCCCAAATCAAAAATAATTTCAGCAGTACTTCTTACAAATAGTACCAAAATGCCAAGGGCTATTGGTACGTCAATGTTGAGCATATTGGATTTTATTCCTTTAAAGGCCGACTTAAAATAATCTTGAGCGGCGAAGAAAACAACAGGTATTGAAAAAGCAAACATTAGCCATCTAAACAAATGTTTATATTCCTCGAGCCAATACTCTACTGTTCTTAAATTGTTAGAACTAAAGTCAAGATACTCTGGAAAGGATAAAAACATAACGTTTCCAAAAGCAAATCCAGCTATACCCAATTTATAAACCAAACTCCGATCTTTCTTTTTGACGGAGCCTTCTAAACTATCAAGACTAATATTGGGCTCATAACCTATTCTATTCAGAAGAATCGCAATTTCAAACAATGAGGATTTTTCAGAATTGTAAGTGACCCTAACCGTCTTCTTTCCAAAGTTTACGAATGAAGAAGTTATATGTTTGTTGAGTTTATTTAGATTTTCTAATACCCAAATACAGCTGCTACAGTGGATATTTGGAATTGAAAGTGTAGCGATTTGAATATTTCCGTCGTTAAAATCCACCAACTTATTGGCAATAGCGGTATTTTTTAGGAAATCGTATTTATGGTCGGAAATATCTGGAGTTATTCCAGGAGCGTTTTGCAGTTCGTAATAGGAAATTAAATCGTTTTCAGAAAAAATCTCATAAACCGTTTTACAGCCATTACAACAAAAATCCTTGTCATCAAAATACACGGAATGCGCACCACAAAGGTCGCCACAATGAAAACATTGTTTTTTCTCTATCATACTTGCTCAATATACCTACGACAAAGTTTCAAAATTCATGCTTTTTGAAATATGACAATTATCATGTTTTCGTTAACTTTATCGAGTTAATAAATGATAGGTATGAGTAAATGCGAACAGTGTATTATTAGAAAATTCAATTCACTTAATGTTTTAAAGAAGGAAGACCTTATAGAGATTTCCAATTGTAAGGAGAGTCAAATCGTTAGAAAAGGCGAGGTCATTTTTGAGGAAGGAGACGCCCTAAATGGGGTGTATTGTGTTCGTGATGGGGTTTGCAAATTGTCCAAACTTAGCGTTAATGGTAAGGAGCAAATTCTAAAATTAGCATTTAAGGGCGACTTACTCGGTCAGCGGTCATTACTAGGAAACGAGCGCTCCAATTTAAAAGCTATGGCCGTTAATGACATGCAAATCTGTTTTATTCCCAAAAAGAATGTCATCGATAATCTTAATAAGAATGCGACGTTTTCGCTTGATATCATGAAACAAATGGCCCATGATTTAAAGGATGCGGACAACAGCATCGTAAACATGGCACAAAAGACCGTTAAAAAACGACTGGCCGACACACTTATATATATCTATAAAAATTTTGGAGTAGATGAAGACCATAATCTAAAGATAGTTTTATCTCGAGAGGATTATGCTAACATTGTAGGAACCGCAACCGAATCTACAATTCGAATTTTTTCAAAATTTAAGAAAGAAGGTTTGATTAGAATCTCGGGGAAACAGATTGGTATCGTTGATTTGGATGGCCTAAGAAATATCGAGTAGTTTTATAAATCCTTTAAGATTTGTAAATAGTATATGTAGTAATTTTACATAGCTATGAAAAAGGAAAATCCTAACCGCAAAGGCTTTGTATTTAAAACTTATGAAGCACCCAGTCAGTCCCCTTTTGAAAAACTTTTCGAGATATTCAAGGAGCTAATAACCCACACCTCCGGCGATTTTGATGAGGCTATTGACTGGCTCAAACAATTGGATAAGGAGTATAATCTTACAACTCCAGACTATACCATTGAAGACTTTATCGAAGATCTTAAACAGAAAGGGTACATTCGCGAGGAAATCGATATGGATGGAGAGGGCGACGGTGATGGAAACGGTAGCGGGAAATTTTCAATCACTGCCAAAACGGAACGTGCCATAAGGCAACAAGCTCTAGAGCATATCTTCGGAAAGATTAAACGTTCAGGCACAGGTGACCATAAAAGTAAAAGTCCGGGTATAGGAGATGAACATACTGGCGATTTTAGGGATTATCAATTTGGGGATGCCTTAGACAAAGTCTCGATGACCGAAAGTTTACGAAATGCTCAAATCAATCATGGCATTGGAAATTTCAACTTGACCGAAGACGACTTGGTGGTGGAAGAAACCATGCATAAATCCCAAATGAGTACGGTTTTGATGATTGACATAAGCCACAGTATGATTTTGTACGGTGAAGACCGTATTACGCCAGCAAAAAAAGTAGCCATGGCTTTGGCTCAACTCATTACTACGAGATACCCTAAAGATACTTTAGACATTCTGGTTTTTGGCAATGATGCCTGGCCAATAAAAATCAAGGATTTACCGTATTTAAAAGTTGGCCCCTATCACACCAATACTGTTGCTGGATTAGAATTGGCGATGGATTTGTTACGCCGAAAACGTAATACCAATAAACAGATTTTTATGATTACTGATGGGAAACCGAGTTGCTTGCGACTTCCTGATGGTCAGTATTATAAAGATAGTAATGGACTTAATCCTTACATCACCGGTAAGTGTTATGCCATGGCAGCGCAAGCTAGAAAAATGCACGTTCCTATTACAACGTTCATGATTGCGCAAGACCCTTATTTACAAAAATTTGTTGACGAGTTTACCCGTGCCAATCGCGGTAAGGCATTTTACACCGGGTTGAAAGGTTTAGGGGAAATGATATTTGAGGATTATGAGACGAATAGGAAAAAACGAATAAAATAAGCCCCTCCTAACCTCCCCTCCGAGGAGGAACTAATGCGCGGGGTAAACAGGATAAAAGTTATAATGCCTTGAAATAAATAGATAAAATTTAAAATTGAGCTGATGGCAAATGGCTAAAGGCTAATAGCTAAAGGCTGAAAATTAAATTAAACTGAAATTGCTACTTTAAAATATGATATTGAAAGACATAAACACATTCGGCGAGCTAAAAAAAACAGGTTATCAATCCAAGTCTATAAAGGATGAGCTTCGTGATAATTTAGTAGAAAAAATTAAAAATGATGAAACCGCATTTGAAGGCATTCATGGCTATGAGAATACGGTCATTCCTGAATTGGAACGTGCTATTCTTTCCAGACACAATATTAATTTATTGGGGCTGAGAGGTCAGGCTAAAACGCGTTTGGCGCGATTGATGCTGAATTTACTGGATGAATATATTCCCTACGTTGAAGGTTCTGAAATCAATGACGACCCTTTTAATCCAATTTCTAGATTTGCTAAGGAACTAATTGCTGATAAAGGAGATGACACACCAATAGCATGGTTACACCGAAGCGAGCGTTTTGCCGAAAAATTAGCGACTCCTGATACGACAGTTGCCGATATTATTGGTGATGTTGACCCCATCAAAGCAGCTAATTTGAAATTAAGTTACGCTGATGACCGTGTGATTCATTATGGAATGATTCCCAGGGCCAACCGCTGCATCTTTGTTATTAACGAATTACCCGATTTACAAGCTCGAATTCAGGTAGCATTGTTTAATATCTTACAGGAGGGCGATATTCAAATTAGAGGATTTAAATTGCGATTGCCATTGGATGTTCAATTTGTGTTTACGGCCAATCCAGAAGATTATACCAATCGAGGTAGTATCGTCACACCGCTCAAGGATAGAATTGGGAGCCAGATATTGACCCACTACCCTGCCGATATTGAAACCGCACGATTGATTACCGAACAGGAAGCTAAGTTAGTCGAAAATCAAAAAGACCACATCATGGTGCCAGATTTGGCTCGAGACCTTTTAGAGCAAATTGTTTTTGAAGCTCGTGATAGCGAATATATCGATGCCAAAAGTGGTGTTAGTGCCAGATTAAGTATTACCGCATTAGAAAATCTGCTAAGTACTGCTGAGCGTCGTGCACTTAAAACAGGAGACGAAAATACGACGTTACGATTAAGTGACTTTACCGGAGTAATTCCAGCGATTGTTGGCAAGGTTGAATTGGTCTACGAAGGTGAGCAGGAAGGTGCAGCCATGGTTGCCTACAACCTTATTGGCGAAGCGGTTAAAAGTCTGTTTCCCGAGTTTTTCCCAAAAATCGAAAAACTGAAAAAGGATACCGAAGAAACACCCTATGATGACATTGTTTCGTGGTTTTTCAATCAAAAGGATGGCTTCGAGCTTATGGACGATTTAAGGGACAAGGAATATAAAAGACTTCTTGATGGAATTACACCGTTGGACGATTTGCTAGGCGAATACCAACCCAATCTCAATAAGCAGGACAGTTATTTCGTCAAAGAATTTGTGCTTTGGGCACTGGTAGAATTTAAACAATTGAGCAAGTATCGATTTAGTGAAGGCATTTCGTTTAAAGACCCCTACGGAAGTTTTATAAGCGGGATTTAAGCATAAACAATGAAAGGTTAGAACAAAGCATCCGACTGTCATACCATCGTTTTAATTTTAAAAAAATATATCTAATGAAATCCATATTCAATATTCTAATATGCTTGGCGTTCCTGAGTGTTTCATGCCAAGACAAATCAAACACAAAACAACAAAAACACGATTACCCAGTTCAAAAGACCGAAAAAGAATGGAAGGTCCAACTCTCTGATGAACAGTTTTATATTCTAAGACAACAGGGTACCGAGCGTGCATTTACGGGTGATACCTGGGATAACAAGAAAAAAGGCATATACTATTCCGCAGCAACAGGACAACCCCTTTTTAGCTCGGAGCATAAATATAAGTCCGGTACGGGTTGGCCAAGTTTTTATAAACCCATTAGCGAAGATGCTGTATTGGAAATTTCAGACAGAAGTCATGGGATGGTTAGGACCGAAATTGTGGATAGCGGTAGCGGCTCCCATTTAGGTCATGTTTTTAATGATGGCCCTAAACCCACTGGATTGCGCTATTGTATGAATTCCGCGTCTATGATTTTTGTGGCCGAAGGTGAGGAAAAACCTGAAATTGTGAAAGAGTGGGAAGCTAAGTATGCAGAATGAGAGGCCCCTCCCGACCTCCCCAGAGGGGAGGAGTAGATTGTCATTATGAAGAGGGATAAATTAATAGGTGTAATTTGCGGGAAATGATATTGGCTCGAGAAACTCATTCTGTATATAAATTAGTTTGTCAATAATTATATAGACCTGAATAGAAAAAATGAAGCCTGTCTTTCTAAATATTGAATGAAAGACAGGCTTATTCTATTTTCCTGAGTTTAATCAAGCGGAGTTGAGATGAAACGTTCTCGACTCGGCTCGAACTGACAAAATGCTCTAATTTTATTTAGTTGGTTCAAAAACCCACCAAGTTTCGTTACTTCTTGGGTCGTAACTTAGCTTTATCAAACCCAATTCAGAATAAATAAGATAGTTTCCTTCAATTTTTAAAGGATTTCCGTTCAGATAAGCAGACATATTACCATCAGTATATTTAGCAGTAATGCCATTACTAAAAACAAATTCAGCATTATACTCGTTTTTATTTTTTTCAGAACGCTCAAGGTTTTTTGACATGGACAATCCATTTGTAAAAACCTCCTCATCATAATCAAAATAGCCGTAGTTGCTTTTATTATGGGTCACTTCCACTAATTCTACTTTACCTGAATTTATTTTAAAAATTTCTGGCTCGTTATTGTATGTCGAGTTTACAGTCAAAACATGTTCGCCGTCAATTTTAAATGTTCCGACGTCATCTTTGTCGCTGAAAACAATCGTGCTTGTTTTGTCTTTTAGTTCAAACTTGGTTCCTGGCGGATATTTTATCCAGCTATTCTTAGCATCATTAGTTGTAATTTGCAACACTTTACTTTGGGAAATACCTAAATACGCACAAAGAATAAAAGTGATTGTAATTAAGGCTAATCTTTTAATGTTCATTAGATTTTTCATAATTCTCTTTTTTAAAATATTAATTGTTTTTATTGTTTAGTAATACACCATTACATGAGTGGGCTAAAGTTTTTCGGGGATTGGAGTGTTGGCTTATCTGTATTAGTCCTCTGATAAATCTTAATCAAATCCTATTCTTCTCATCCTCTAGACCTGTACTGCGGTTTCTAGCTTTTTTGATTTCGTTTCTACCAAAATTATAGCTGAGATTGAATCGAATTTGTCGGCTATCGCTACCGCCATCCCCATTGATAACCAAATCGCCAAATTGTGTCGTTCCTTCCCAAGGCGATGTAAAGAAGATGTCATTAAAGGCTAGACGCGCGGTGAGTTTGTCATCAAAGAAACTTTTCTGAAAAGCAATATTCACTGCTCCTAAACTTCGGGTTTCATAGGTACCGCCCCAAACCGATGGTGAGCTGTACCAGCCTGATAATTCCGCTTTCAATTCCCAAGGCAACTTAAAGGTGTTTTGCGCATAAAAGCTTAATGTGTTTTGGTCAATGGACACAAAATCTTCATTGGTGGCTTCATACATGCTTCTAAAGGCATTTACGCTAACATAATAAGACCACCAATCATTGAACTTTGATGGATACGAGACTCCTAGATTGATTACGCTTTGGTTGGCTACGTTACGTTCAATTATAAAATTTTGGTTTTGACCGACCGCTTCCGTGACTTGAGCAAAAAAGTCCTTTACAAAACTGTAGCTAATTGAGGTATTCAACCGGTAATTAAAGGTGTGGGACAGCTTCAGATTATCGGTAAACTGCGGTTGTAAAAATGGATTACCGCGTCTAAAGGACAACTCGTCTATTTGATATTCGAACGGATTTAAAGTTCGGTAATTTGGTCTCTGAATGCGTTTGCTGTAAGTTAATGCCAATACATTTTTCTGATTGATTTGATAGGTCAAACCGCCACTTGGAAATAAATTTGTGTAGTCCCGCTCTACCCTATCGTTTTGAGTTTCATCTAAAGCTGTCAAAATACCATCGGACAAGGTGCGTTCTACACGAAGACCTGCTTGAAAACTCAATTTTTTAAACTTTCGGTTGAAATTGATATACGCAGCTGAAATTTGCTCATCGTACTCAAAATCATTCGTACGCTGCTCATTGATAATGTCCTGCCCATTAATTCTATCAAAAAAATCAAAGCTATTATCGGTCACGATTTGAGAAAATTTAAGCCCATAGCTAAATTTCCCTTTGAACAACGGCTGCTCAAAATCCACTCTGGCGGTAAAAATGTCAATCAGAATTGGCGTAACCATAAAATTGATGGACTGCCTTATAACGTCAGTTTCGGTGGCATTGAAATATTGATTTGGCTGAAGGTTCACGCGATCATTGTTATAGCGTCCAAAGTCAACATCGGTATTGATCGAAAATTCCTTTTCGGTTTCAAATTTGTAATTCAGATTGAGGTAAAGATTGGAAGTTTCGGTATCGGTATAACTTCCCGCAACCAAAATTTCATCTGGATTTTGATTTCCTTCTGGAATGATTGGCGTTCTTGAATCTAAATTAGAAGTATTATCGCTAAAATTTCCGTTAAGGATTACGCCAAACGTCGACTTTTTAGAAGCATAATAATCAAATCCTAATCTCGCATTATTTCGATTAAAATCGGAAACAGTTTCAGACTGGTTATCAAATATTGTATTGCTCTGTTGGCGAAACAGATTAATAAAACTTAGACTCTCACCAAAATTATTACTGAATGATCCGTAAAGACTGGTCTTTTTAGTGCGGTTGTTAAAAGACACTGCCGTATTGTATCTACCAAATTCCCCGTAGGTCAATCCCGAAGTCAAACTGCCATTGGTTCCAAGACTTTTGTCACGCTTAAATTTTATATTGATGATACCTGCATTGCCCTCTGCATCGTATTTGGACGAAGGTTGGGTTATGATTTCCACGGCTTCAATGTCGGTGGATTGAATGGTTTTGAGGTAATTTACCAAGTCCTGACCTCTAAGGATTGACGGCTTATCATCGATGTATACAAGTACACCAGCCTTTCCCTCAACGACAATATTATCGGTATTATCTATAATGACGCCCGGTGCCTTTCTGAGTAGGTCAAAACCAGTATCGCCTACCGCAGCTATCGTTTTGTCAACATTGAATACGGTTTTATCAGGCAATACTTGCACCATTGGCTTTTCGGCTTCAACAATCACTTCATCCAATGCCTCAGCATCTTCTTTCAATTGAAAGCTGCCGAAATCCTTGGTCGAACCCTTTAAGGTAAATACAGTTGATTCGTAAGGCTTATAGCCCATGCCTGTAATAGTTATGATGTAATTACCGTCTGCAATGTTGGTAATACTGAATCGTCCTTCATCATCAGCAATATTAGCTTTAACAAATGCAGATTTATCTTCTGTAAAAAGCGATACAACTACTGCAGGTACCGACTGTAGGTTTTGGTCGAAAACCTGACCTTTAACTTGATTCTGGGCGTTAATATTAAGGGTGATAATAAAGATTGTTACAGAAATAATTGATAGTTTCATGACGCTGTTTGTTTTGTTTGACACAAAGATGCCCAACAAATACAGGTGATACACGTCAAAAGCGACGATTCGGGATATAGGCTGACGAGTCGTCCGGACCATTCAACTGTGTATAGGCCAACTCGTCGGATTTTGGTTTCAAAAAGTTGATTAGAATTGTAATTTTAATATTCTTAAGAAGATTAACATGAAGAATATATCTCGAAATGAAATTCTAAGCATCACTGTCTTTTATTTTTTCTTTTCATTCATGTACCATATGGTTTTGTGGTATATAGGCACAAACATTGAAAAAAATGGAATATGGGGCTGGTTAAATCTTGGAGACTATTGGCGGTCTTCAGGCATGCAGTATTTGTTTTATTTCATTGCCAGTATTTTGATTTGGTATGTTGGTATAAAACTGCTAAATCGTAAAACTATCAAATTACAAATGGCCATAGTTGCTGTTTTAATACCATTTGCTGTTTATTTTGTTCGTGAAATACGTTATGTTATTGTAGATATTTTTGGCAATTTTAGACTAGAAGGTAAGGGAGAAATATGGGACTGGTACATCCCCACTCTATTTATGTTCATTCAATTCGGCTGTTTTTTTGCCTATCGCTATTTTAAAGACAACCAGCGAAAATTAAAGTTGGAAGGGGAACTACGGGCTGCAGCCTTAAAAAGTGAGTTATCCGCCATAAAAGCCCAATTGAATCCACATTTTCTTTATAACATTTTCAATACCATAAATGCTTCTATCCCTTCGGAAAATGAAAAGGCACGTAATATGATTGCGGAACTTTCAGACTTGTTCCGCTATCAATTGAAAGCCTCACAAACCGAAACGGTCTCTATTGCCGAAGAATTGGAATTCGTCAAAAAATATCTAAAACTGGAAAAAGAGCGCTTTAAGGAACGTTTGAATATCGTGATTGATGTGGACGATGCTATTAAAAAAGAACAGATTCCGCCAATGCTAATTCAACCTTTGGTAGAAAATAGTATCAAGCACGGCCTGACCTCTTTGGTTGAAGGAGGGACGATTTCAATTTCAATTAAAAAGAAAGAGGATAAGTTGATGTTCGAAATTTCGGATACTGGCGTAGGCGTTAAAGACAAAAGTAGTTTATTTGGAAATGGCATCGGGTTGACCAATACAAAATTACGACTGGAGAAAATTTATAATTCCAAACTGAAACTTTCAGATAATACTCCAAACGGACTAAAAATTAACTTTTCGATATGAAATGTAAGAAACCTCTATTTATAGTACTTTTCTCCTTATCAATATTTGGATTTACTCAAAATCTGAATTTGGAACCCTATATTTTCATTTCAAAAGCGGGCGATAGTATTGATGCCGAAATTGGATCATTTAAGGTTCCTGAAGACAGAACTGAATCTCATAGTGATTCAATAACTGTAAAATTCATCCGATTTAAGAGTACAAATCCAAATCCTGAAAGTCCGATTGTCTATTTATCGGGCGGTCCTGGTGGTTCTGGCTCAGAAACGGCAAAAGGAAGACGTTTTGACTTGTTCATGAAATTAAGGGAAGTTGCCGATGTGATTGCATTTGACCAGCGCGGCACGGGTTTGTCAAATCGGCTTCCTAATTGTAAGGAACGAGCTTATTTTGAATTAGATAAACCAATAGAACGGCAAATCTATATTGAAAAAACCACCTCTAACATCAAAAAATGCTTTAAGTTCTGGTCTCAGAAAAACGTTAATCTCAAAGCCTACAACACCACCGAAAGCGCCAAGGATATTGAGGAGTTAAGGAAATTACTTAATACAAAGCAAATATCGTTATGGGGAATTAGTTACGGTTCCCATTTGGCGTTTGAATACGTTAGTCTTTTTGAAAATAGCTTGGATAAGGTTGTATTGGCAAGTTTAGAGGGTAAAGACCAGACTATCAAACTTCCGAAGAATACAGAGGATTTCGTCTTCAAGCTCGCTGAAATGGCCAAAACAAATGCAGGTTCAGATGATAAATATCCCGACTTAAAAGCCAAAATTATCGAGGTTCATGAGCGTGTAAAAGCTAATCCGGTCATTGCTACCTACAAAAATAGAAGAGGAGGTATTGATACGATTGGTATTTCAAATTTTGAATTACAATCCGCTATAGCAACATTTTATTTGAAAAATCCATCAGACCAAAAGAAGCTACCTAAATTATATTTAGATATGTACAAAGGTAATTTTTCCGAGGTTGCCGTGGACGTTATGGTTATGAAACGCTACATTTATCCTGGCGTTAGACCGATGCCTTTTGCAATGGATATGCAAAGTGGAATTTCAGAACAACGAAAAATACTTGTCGCTAATCAGATTTCAGAGTCGATACTTGGTAGCAGCATTAATTTCTTACTTTACGAGTGGATGACCAGTTTAGAATTTCCGCAGTTATCAAATGATTTTAGAATAATGAAACCAAATAAAGTCGATGCCTTACTTTTTAGCGGAACCCTTGATGGACGCACCTACTTGAAAGCTGGTAAAGCAATCGCTAATAAATTTGAAAATGGCAGACACATCCCAGTAGTGAACGGAGGTCATGATTTATTTATGGCTTCACCTAAAATAGGTGAGACTATTCTAGAATTTTTCAAAGGCAAATCCATAGACACGACAGAAATTGTAGTTGAACCCTTAGTTTTTAATTAATTATGAGAAAAGTTCTTATCATCGACGATGAGGAAGCGGGTCGAAAACTCATCAAAGAGTATCTTGAGGATTATAAAGAACTGATTCTATTGGGCGAGGCCAACAATGGCGTTGACGCTGTAAAATTGATTAATGAATTTAAGCCTGACCTGGTTTTTTTGGATATTCAAATGCCAGGAATGACTGGTTTTGACGTATTGACCCATTTGGAGGAACTTCCACAAATTATTTTTTCTACGGCTTATGATCAGTATGCCTTGAAAGCTTTTGAAGTACATGCAGTTGACTATTTACTTAAACCCTACACTAAGGAACGCTTCAAAACTGCAGTTGAAAAATCCAATCAGACCGCCGAAAATAATAAAGCCAGACCACTTACTGAAAGTCTTTTGATGGACACGCCTCAGTATCCCGAACGTATTTTGGTGCAAAGCCAGAATAAGTTGGTCACCGTCGCTTTGGATGATGTGATTTGGATTGAAGCTTACGGTGACTATTCTAAACTAGTCACTAAGAAAAAAATCTTTGTTAGCAACTACGGTATTTCCACGCTTGAGGAAAAATTAAATCCAACTGCGTTTATACGCGTGCACCGCAGTAGTATCATTAATCTATCGAAAGTCAAGGAGCTAAACAAATACACCAAGAGCTACGATGTATCAATGATAAATGGTGATGTGGTTCGGGTTAGTCGAGGCTACATGGAGAACATCAAGAAGTTGATGTATTGATTAAAAAACTTCTAAATTATGTTATTAGTCGGTTGATGTCATTTCGAGTGAAATGAGAAATCCCAACATCTATGGTATAAGCGGAAATTACGTATGAAGCAATCATAAAATTATGTGATTTCTCCCGCTGGTCGAAATGACATGGTTAATCCTTTATAAATATTTAAACCTTTGATTAGTTGCTAAATGTCATTTCGACTGAAAGGAGAAATCCCATGGCTCTTAAAACAGCAAGTCCTAAAGCAAAAATCGTGTTTGAATCATGGGATTTCTCCCGTTGGTCCAAATGACAAAAGTTTTTTTGATTCGTTAGAGACTTAAAAAACTAAATCTTTACAAACTTTCAATTTGCCTTAAACAACAATTTTTGGTCAGTAATACCAAGTTTAAGATTATCGCATAAAATCAAGGCCTTGTCAACCCTAGTCTGGGTGTTTTTTATTCGTTTTATGGTGTAGATAAGGCTTCGTTTTTTACCGTCGGTTTGTCTTTCGAAAATGGCGAAGGCCTCGGGGTCAAAATTGAAGACCTCCTCGAGTTCTTCTGGCATTTCCACTCCGTATTTTGACGTGTCCTCGATAAGTCGCATTTCAAAGTAATCGTTTTGAAACAAGCCTAACTTCTTCTGATTACCCTGGCTGAACATCATGCGGTAATCACTGGTATTCTTATCCTTTCTCAAAGCAGCAAAGACTTCCAATGTTTTATCCTGATGCTGAAATTTGACTTTAAATCTATTTCGTTTTTCCTTCGGAAATGCCTCTACGATTTCCGAAGGGACATACAAATTATATTTGTCTAAAAGACCAACGGTAAAAATTTCGCTTTTTTGCATTATCGCGTATCTCTTGATTTAATATTCTGTTCGCAAAGCGATATAATTTCGGCAATTCGCTTTCGCCGTGTCTCATCGCGTTTGGCTTGATTCAACCAATACAGATAGTTTTTTCTATACGAAGGTGCAAAATTGAGAAAATTATTAAATGCCTGCCTATTTTGGTCAAATGCTTTTTGTAACTCATTAGGGACTATACCCTTTTCTACCTCATCCAGAGCCGTCCAACTTCCATTTTTCTTGGCTATTTCTATCGACTTTAGACCACTTTCATGCATGAGATTTTGAGCATTGAGTTCCTTTATGTACTTTTTATTTAAAGCACTCCAAACACTTTTTGGTTTCCGCTTACAAAAATATTGACGGCGCTTTCCGTCACCTAGACTCTTTACCGTGCTGTCAATCCAACCGAAGCAAAGCGCTACCTTGACCGCCTCTTCCCAGCGCATTGAGGGCATATCATGATCAATTATATAAAAGATAAGGTAAATACCGTCTGATGATTCGTGATGTTCATGTAGCCACTCCCGCCATTCGGTATCGGTTTTAAAATAATGGCTAAGTATTTTGTCCTTGCCCATAAACTTATTGTACTTGGTAATTTTATTCGGTCAATTTTGAATTCACATAAAAATTTCTATTTACTTCAAATTGCAAACTATTGGAGGACAGCTCAATTGATTTCCAATCTTTGCTTGGAGATAGCCACTGTTCAACGTTGTTCAATACCACCTTAATTGGCATTTTGAAATCTTCAACAATATCAATGTAACGATAAGATAAATTTTTATTTTGAATTTGATATTCTAGAGTTGGAATCCTATCATCCCTTAAATACTGATTAAAAAAACCAGTCAAGTCTTTCTTAGAGCGTTTGGAAATATAACTTTCAATTTGTTTTGAGGTGACGGTTTGATGGTAAAATTCCTTATTAAGACCCTTTAATATTTGGTGCCATAATTGGTCATTATCAATCCAATTACGTAAGGTGTGCAACATATTGGCCCCTTTATAATACATATCTCCAGATCCCTCTTGATTTACGCCATATATTCCGATGAGCGGTTTATCATTTTGAACCCTAGCCCTAGTTCCAATAACATAATCTGCACCTGCTGCCTTGCTGTAATGGTATTCAAGAAACAAACTTTCTGAGTATGCCGTAAAACTCTCATGAATCCACATATCTGCAATGTCTTGATTGGTTATGCTATTGGCAAACCACTCGTGTCCCGTTTCGTGAACAATAATGAAATCAAACTTTAAGCCCCAGCCCGTACCGGATAAATCACCACCTAAATAACCTTTTCTGTATTGATTGCCATAGGTGACCGAACTTTGATGCTCCATACCCAAATAAGGCACTTCAACTAATTTGTAACTATCTTCATAAAATGGGTATGGACCAAACCAATGCTCAAAGGCCTCTATGGTCCTTGGCACATCCTTGAAATGTTTTTTTGCTTTTTCGAGGTTATATGAAAGCACCCAAAAATCCATATCCAGTTGGCCATTTTTACCATTATAGAGCTCAGAAAACTTTACGTAATCGCCGATATTTATATTAACTCCATAATTATTAATGGGATTGGACACAAACCAATGCGAGGTAACGGTGTCTGCGTTTTCTTCAATTTTTCTTAGTCGACCATTTGAAACATTTGTCAAACCTTTTGGGTTGGTAACGCTTATCAACATACTGTCGACTTCGTCGTACATATGGTCCTTATTGGGCCACCAAATACTAGCACCAATTCCCTGACAGGACGAGGCGACGAAGTGATTACCGTTTTTGTCCTTTTCCCAAGTTATGCCGCCATCCCAAGGAGCTCGTATGGCTTCATGGGGATTTCCTTCATAAGACACCTCCAATTCTTTTACATCTCCTGTAGATTGTTTTTCGGATAATTTAATAAAATGAGCATTACCTTTATGTTCAACTTGAAGAGTATTTCCACTTTGAAGCACCTTGGTTATTTTTAAAGGTGGCTGCAAATCAATTTGCATCAGCTGATAGGGTTTCAGCACCTTATATTGAATTGTATTTGTTCCCGAAATATACTTCTCCTCAGGTTTCACCTCAATATCCAAATGATAATAGGTCAAATCCCACCATTCTCTTTCTGGGGTTATACTTCCCCTTAAGGTATCTTGATGGGTATGAACCGTTTTCTTATTCAGTACTTGTGCGGAACTGTTATGGACGATGAAAATCGAAACAATAATGAAAATTAGTCTGGTCAAATTTGTTGAATTATCCTTGATATTAAAATTTAGAAATTAAATTGAATAAAGCAATAAAAAATTGAGGCCTGACATTTTTAGACAAATAGACCTTTAGATATATTAAACTTTTATCAAGTCAAATTTAAGTTAGCCTAATATATTAATTCAATTATGTTCATTTTTTTCTTGATAAAAAAAC
>JBCCOJ010000010.1:0-31483 GCA_039025415.1 Bacteroidota bacterium
CATAAATGAAAAAACCCGTCAAAAGACGGGCTTGAATAAAAAATATCGAATGTTATATAACTTTTACGTTTATCGCGTTCAATCCTTTTCTTCCTTCTGTTAAATCGAATTCTACTTCATCTCCTTCTCTAATTTCGTCGATTAAACCAGAAATGTGTACAAAATGTTCTTTGTTGTTTCCTTCTTCAGTGATAAATCCGAAACCTTTCGTATCGTTGAAGAATTTTACGGTACCTTTACTCATAATATAAATTAAATTAATAAAGTTGCAAAGATAGTCTTAAATAATTGAAAACAAGAGTTTTTCAATTTTATTTCATTATTTCTTATTCTTCTTTAATATAGCTTGCTCCAAATCCATTTTGATTTTTTCAATATCAGTGTCAAAATCATACCACCTGGTCTCCTTGTTTCTTTTAAACCATGTTAGCTGTCGCTTTGCAAATCTTCTCGTATTTTTTTTAATTTCTGAAATTGCAAAATCAAGCTCCCAAGACCCGTCAAAATATTTAAATAGTTCCTTATAACCTACCGTATTGAGAGCATTCAAATGTCTTTTTTGATATAAATTTCTAGCTTCATTTAGCAAACCTTGGTTCATCATCATGTCTACACGTTGGTTGATGCGTTCATAGATTAGTGCACGGTCTGCTTCTAGACCAATACTCAACACTTCAAAATTTCTTTTTCTCTTTTTTGATTTTAGAAATGAAGAATAGGGTTTTCCGCTTGAAAGACAGACCTCCAGAGCCCTAATCACTCTATGGGGATTACTGGTTTCGATTCTTGTAAATGACGAGGGGTCTAATTTTTGAAGCTCTATTTTTAAAGGTTCGAGACCTTCTTCCTCGAATCTAGTGTTCAATTGCTCGCGGATTTGTGGTTTTATTTTTGGAAACTCATCTAGCCCGTTAACAACGGCATCAACATAAAGACCAGAACCCCCGACCATTATAGAAATATTGTTCGTTTCAAAAAGAAGATTTAGCTTGGTTATGGCTTCTTTTTCAAAATCGCCAACAGTATAGCTTTCAACTATAGATATGTGGTAAATAAAATGATGGTCTACGGCTGCCAATTCCTTTTCGGTGGGCGCGGCAGTTCCAATTTTCATTTCCTTATAAAACTGCCTGGAATCTGCAGAAATTATTTCTGAATTAAAGAATTGAGCTAATTTAATACTAAGTGCCGTTTTGCCGATTGCCGTAGGACCAACGACAGAAATAAGAAAATTAGGCATCGTGATGAAGTCTATATCCACAATTGTAGCAGAACTCAGCATCATCTCTATGATTTTCGGCGAGGCAATTGTAGCAGCATTGGGAATTTAATCTTGGTTTTGGGGCCTCTGGAAGATTAGCTTTTTCATTAGCCTTTTGGGATTGTGCGGTATATTCCGCCGAAACTATTCCAGTTGGCACCGCGATAATTCCGTAACCAGTTATCATAATTAGAGTTGCAATTAATTGCCCTACTGGAGTTACTGGAGCAATATCACCAAAGCCAACTGTGGTTAGCGTCACTATACACCAATACACACTTGTTGGTATACTGGTAAATCCACTTTCTTCCCCCTCTACAATATACATCAAAGTGCCAAAAATCACAGACAATACCAATACTGCAAAAAGGAATACGAGAATCTTAGCCCGACTAGCTTTAAGGGCTTTGCTAAGGTGTGCCGATGCACTTAGGTATCTCGCGAGTTTAAGTACGCGAAATACACGCAATAATCTTAGAGCCCTAAAGGCAACAAATGCATTGCTTCCAACAATAAAAAAGGATAAATACATTGGGATTGTTGCCAGTAAATCAATTATCCCATAGAAACTAGTTACATAGCGCCACGGTTTCCTAACAACAATTATTCGCGTAATATATTCAAGAGTAAAAAGAATGGTGACTACCCACTCAGCGATGTAGAGTTCCATGTGGTACTTAGCATCTATGCTCGTAATGCTCTCTAGCATCACAAAAAGAATACTCAGTAAAATAATGATGAGTAGAACGATGTCAAACACTTTTCCAGTAGGGGTATCGGCCTCATAGATAATTTCATGTAGCCTACTGCGCCAGGTTTTTTTAAAAACATTGTCACTCATACTCTCAAAAGTAATAAAAGTTTACTTTATCTTTTCTAAAAGTATAATGTCATTCTTTTGCGCCTCAACTACTGATGACATGATTTTTTTCAACCCAAAATAAAGTTCGGGTTCATAAATGGCTTGGTTGAAAACCAATTTGAAATAGATTTGAATCATCTTACCGGTATTCACGTACTTTGAACTAAAAGATGCTACTTGGTCGGGAAGAGACAAGGTTATTGGTTGTGGAAGCTCTTTAACCACAAAATTTTCATCTAGGTTTATAGTAGCAGTATAAATAAACGCCTTTTTGTATCCAAAGTCAACCGGATAACTGCGTCTCTGTAATTGAAAGGGATTTTTTGAAAAAAACCTAATGATAAAGGGGGAAAGATAAACTTTGTTACCCACTAAATCTAGGGTTTTCTTAAAGTTTAGTTGAGCATTGAAATTTTCATCAGTTATGTTCTCCGTTGCTATTTGATGATTATCTATTTCTAAACTTTCATGGTTTTCCTCAAATTCATCTAAAAAGCCCTCCTTGTCGTTGAAGTAGTTTTTTTTGGCTTTTAGAGCCCGATAGCCAGTGCTTCTCTTGTTTAATTTACCAGTGAGGTTTAAATCGGCATCCAAGTCCATCTGCAAGAAGTAGGTTTCAGAACTTAAATTTGAACTTTTTAGACCTATCCAATCACTTTCATTGTCAAAATCAATGAGTCTGCCGTATTGATTTAGGCTTCTAAAGGGTATATGACCAAAGGAAAGATATTTGTCTGATGCATCAAGGAAATACTCTTCACCGTCAATTTCAGCCAAAACAATTAAATAATTGAAATCTGAAATCACTGGATAAATTTTTGTCGCTAAACCGTTATTTCGGGTTGAGACCAATACGGGATACGCCTTTATATTTTCAGAAATTAAAGCATTGTGTAATAATGTGTTTATCTCGGCAATATTTCCTGATTTTTCCTTCAAAAGTTGTCTTACCGAGATATCATAGAAAATTTTGTAATCCCCATTCCAAGTATATTCCTCTTGAATTGCCTCATAAATCAATTTTGCTTTCTCTAGTTTGTCAGTTTTACCCTCAAGCACCTCTTCAAACAAATCTTTTACCAAAGCTGTTTTTTTTAACTGTCTACCTAAATCGGTATCCCGTTTTATCTGATTGTCCGCAGTTTTCCAGGTCTTTGTAACGTTATCTACAGTACCATCAAAACTTCTAAATGTTCTGAGCTCATATTCTATCCTGGCCAGGTAATTATTTTTGGTGGTCATGTAATCTTCTTCGATAAAAGCAGGAATATCCCTCATGGCATATTGATATTCTCCACAATGGGCACTAGCTCCTCTAGGCCCGTCAAGGCAGTTTTTTTTGAGTTTCGATTCTTTTTTGAATAGGCTTTTGCCACCTACTAATTTTATATTGTATTCCCAATTTCCTGGAATACTGGCATTATACTCACTGTAGATTTTTGGTATTTCACTTTGGAAATTCCAACCGTGATACTTAAACATAAACGGAGACTTAATCGTATAACTATAATTAATTACAGAACCTTCTTTGATGTTTGGAAAGGTGAATTTAACGATGGTATAGTTTTCATCGTAGGCTTCTTCAAAAATTGATGATTTATCCAATTTTACAGTGGTGACTTTATCGTTTTCTAGATTATAGACGGTAGCCTTTATATCTGAAACGGTCTCTTTTCTTCCTTTATCTTTTTTATATAAGACAATTCCTTCATTTGCTTGATTGAAACCCTCTTGATTAAATATTTTCAGCTTTCTTTTGATGTGGGTATTTAACTTAAAATCGTCATTTGTGACCCAGCTTTTCCCAACCTCGTAGATTATTAAAGCATTGGCTGTAGAATCCTTGTCGTAGTAGTTATTTTCTAAATCTGCTCTGGTTACATTGAAGCTTTCTGAAAACGGGACAGCTTGAGCAAGTAACTGGAGGGTACAAAGTAGGAAACAAAAATGTAGGTAGTTTTTCATGTGTTAATGTCTATTGTTGTTTATGAGCAATACTAGCCTCAAAACGGTCTAGTGCGACAGCCATTTATAATTGATGATGGTGATTAAAAAGTGATTATGAACGTTTAACCTTATGAAATTGGGATAATTTTAATTCGTTTGTTTTTTCTTAGGTAACTCTGAATTATATGGATTGTATCGTTTTTATTTTCCATAGGAGTGATTAAGCTCTCCAAAATGGACTTATTGATGATTTGATGATTAAGTTCTGTGAAGCCAAGGCCTTTTAAAGAACCATCCTTGATATATATCACACTTCTTTCATTGACATTACGTCCCTTATCTACGATGGCTAGGTTTTTATTTGTAAAACTGGTCTTAGAAACAAAGTCCGAGACTTTTTGGTTGTACTCTTGAGGAGATTCTTCAAAATCCATTGGAATCTCACTTTTAAGTCCCACCAATTTGGGGCAAAGGTCATATTCTTGGCATATTTTTGTCAAATAGCTTTGGGCGCTATTGAGGTTCACAAATGTGGTAATGGGATTTTTTTTTGATTTTGATATGCGTTGAATATTCAAATTTTTATACCCTTTATCGTCCACAAAACAATAAAGGCCATGACTATAATTTTGTTTTTTTTGGGGAGGATTTAGTTTAGGCTTGTTGGTTTTGACCTCCTCGTTCTTTTTTAAAATCGCAACCAGTTCACTACCTGTTTCTTCATGGCTAACCGATTTAACCAATAATTGTATTTTTTTTGATTTTCTGTTTGTGTTAGTTAGGTGCTGATTTACCCTATGCTTAATATTTCTGCTTTTCCCTATAAAGAAAATACTTCCGTTTTTATCATGCAGGTAGTAAACCCCAGTTACCGCAGGCAATGCCTCTACCATTTCGATATGATTTTTATCGAGCACCCGGGTTTTGTGCTCTTTGATATTTTCCTTGATTATTTTTTTATTGACATCCTTTGAAAGCAACATCTTAAACAATTTTACTGTTGCCATGGCGTCACCGTTTGCGCGATGTCTTTCACTCACAGGGATGCCCAAAGAACGGGTAAGTTTCCCCAAGCTATAAGATTCCTGTTCTGGAATGAGTTCTTGGGATAGCTCAACAGTGCATAAGGTTTTACGAACAAATGGAAAGCCGAGACGTTTGAATTCAGTTTTTAGAATTCGATAATCAAATTCTGCATTATGGGCAACGATGATACAACCTTCGGTAATTTCTACAACTCGCTTTGCTATTTCATAGAATTTTGGGGCATTTCTCAGCATCTTATTGTTAATGCCAGTGAGATTAACCACAAATGGTTGGATTTCTCGTTCAGGATTAACAAGGCTAATGAATTTATCGACCACCTCATGGCCATCAAATCTATAGATAGCGATTTCAGTTATTCCCTCTTCGTTGTACTTACCACCCGTGGTTTCTATATCTAATATTGCGTAAATAGGTAATAAATTTAGATTCTATGCTCAACTATTAATGCGCTGAAATATAACAATTTGATTCTTTCGGTAAGTAATTGGGAGCACTTTTTCTTAAAAGTTTTTATTATCAATTTCTTGCGCCAAAAATGCTACTACCAACTCTAATCATATTACTTCCGGCTTCAATGGCGATTTTATAATCACCACTCATCCCCATGCTCAATACTCGTAGTGCTGGATTTATGGTTTTAAATTTATCATAGATTGATTTCAGATAATCAAATTCTGATTTAATTTGTTTTTCATCGTCGGTAAAAGTGGCCATACCCATCAAACCTATGATGTTTATATTTTTTAGGTTTTGAACGCTTTCAGAGTTTAGGATATCTGCTGCTGCCGCTTCATCCAAGCCATATTTACTCTCCTCTTTTGCAATCTTGATTTGTAATAAACAATCAATCACGCGGTCGTGGGATTTTGCTTGTTTATTGATTTCCTTTATAAGTCTAAGGCTGTCTACGGCGTGAATGAGACTCACGAATTCAGCCATATATTTTACCTTATTTCTTTGCACGTGTCCAATGGAGTGCCATTTAATATCCTTTGGCATTTGCTCGTACTTCTCGGCCATTTCCTGTATTCGGTTTTCACCGAAAATCCGCTGACCAGCATCATAGGCCTCCATTAAATCGCTAACCGGTTTCGTTTTTGAAACTGCCACCAATTCGACATTGATAGGTTTACCTGATTTTATTTTTTCTAAATTTTTTACAATATTCATTTGAGACTTCTTAGTGCTTTATATAAGGGATATATTTCGTTCCGTTCGTATTCACGGTAATTTGACTTGACTTTAGTATTATATGTATTAATTCTTTTCTTAAAATTTTCAAGTAATAAATCCCTATACTCAGATTCTGGAGCCAGCATGTCCTGGTCATTTTCATCATAAACTACTATTGAAGACAGCAAATCAAAGTAAGATGTTGTACCATAGGAGAATTTTTTGTCGATGCCTTCAATCTTTACGTCGTTCCAAAAAATAATTACAGATTTCTCCTCTTTATTGGCATAAACACCGTTCCAATGCCCAAGTTCTTCAAATAAAAGCATACCCAAAACATCGGGGTGGCGGGTGCAAAATCTTACTTGATTTAATTCAATGTTGGCTTCTTTGATATTAATTGATGACCAAGTTATTTGTTTGTTGGTTTTGATTCTATAAGAAAAACATGCGTCTACGTAATATTTGTCTTTATCGCGATATTCATTTTCTTTTACATTTGAGGATTTGCAACAAAAAAGAATGCAGAATAAAATAATCGAACTACAAATGTAATCGGGTATCTGTGATTTTATATATTTTAATTTATTTCCTCCAAACATTTTTTTCTAACGGCTCACGACTAATAGCTCACGACTAATTTCAGAACTCATAAATCGTAACGCCACTTCTTAATTTAGGTTCAATATAGGTGCTTTTGGGTGGCATTTTTAGGCCATCATCGGCAATCTGTTTCATTTCTGAAATGTCAACGGGAACCATTCCAAAGCCCACGGTAAAGTTTCCCGAGTCTATACTTCCCTTTAAACTTACCGTATCCTTTTTTCCATTAATATAATCGATTCTACTATCATTGCGAGGGTCTTCAATACCTAAAATTGGTTTTAATATAGTCTTATATAAAATCTGTGCGTCTAAGGCATCCAAGGATGAATTGATTTCATAACTACTTTTTCTAAGATAGAGCGAATAAAATTCACCATCAAGATACATGCTGAAATGATGCTTCTTTGATGGTTGATAAGGGTTGATACCTCTGTTTTCAATTCTGTAGACCGTATCCAATTCTATTAAAAACTCTTCTTTTGAAAGACCATTTAAACCTTTGACCACTCTCTGAAATTCATGGATTCTTAAATCTGATTCAGGAATTAAATAGGCCATGAAGAAATTATAATTTTCATCCCCGCAGTGGTTTTTATTGGCTTCTTTTTCATCCTGATACAGTAAAAAGGACGAGGCAGAGCGGTGATGACCATCGGCAATGTATATTTTTTCCATGGCCTGGAATTCAGATTGAATTTGCACTAATGTATTCTTGTCAGTGACATTCCACAAGTAATGCGTATCGCGATAGGTCGTGGTAAACTCAAATTCAGCTCTAGCTTTTTGAGTTTCAGAAATTATATTTTCAATTAACTCATTATCGGGATAAGTCAATAAAACAGGCTCTGCATTAAAACCAACTGTTTTCAGGTAGTCCTTAAAAATGATTTCACGGTCTGCTATGGTGTCTTCGTGTCGTTTTATAACATTATTTTCATAATCATAACAACTTGCAGCAGCGACAATACCATTAAACTCTTGATTTTCCCTGTCTACTATTTTATAGACATAATAGCTTAACTGTTGGTCTTGCACAAAGATGTTCTCTTCCTTAAATTCGAGATAGCGATTTTTGACCAGTTGGTAACGTTCTTTACCAGAAATCTGTTTGTCATATCGATATCCAGGATTTACAATATGTAAAAACGAAAAAGGGTTATCTCTTAGTCTCGCTTCCAATTGTTCGGACGTATAGCTTTGATAAGATCTTGCAGCTACCAAGCTTACCTTGTCTCGGGTAGGGCGAACTGCCTTAAAAGGAAAGATTTTCAGCATAACTTACTTTAGGTCTATGAAGACAATTTTAGTTCAAGAGCATAAACGATTGATGCTCTTCAAATCGTCATTGCCTACTTTAATAACTATTAAATAAATTGTTTAGAGACTTTTTCGGCTTTCTTACTTTCAGAATAGTCATAAAAACCCTCTCCTGATTTAACACCAAGTTTTTTGGCTCGTACCATATTGACCAATAGTGGGCAAGGGGCATATTTAGGATTTTTAAAGCCTTCGTTCATAACCTCCAGTATTGAAAGGCAAACGTCCAATCCAATAAAATCTGCTAATTGTAAAGGTCCCATTGGGTGCGCCATACCTAATTTCATCACCGTATCAATTTCTTCCACACCTGCTACGCCATTGTATAGGGTTTCGATTGATTCGTTTATCATGGGCATCAAAATACGATTGGCAACGAACCCTGGATAATCATTAACCTCAGTCGGTACCTTACCCAGTTCTTTTGAAAGTTCCATAATGGTATTGGTCACCTCGTCACTTGTGTTGTAGCCTCTAATAATCTCCACAAGTTTCATAATTGGGACCGGATTCATAAAATGCATGCCGATAACCTGTTCTGGCCTAGAGGTCACTGAAGCAATATGGGTAATTGAGATAGATGAGGTATTACTTGCTAATATCGTATCCTCGCTGCAGGCTTCATCTAATTGTTTGAATATCTTGAGTTTTAAATCTACATTCTCAGTAGCAGCCTCTACGACCAAGCTAGCGTATTCAACACCTTCCTCAATGCTCGTAAATGTCGAGATATTATTTAATGTGTTTGTTTTATCATCTTCGGAAATTTTTTCCCGGCTAACCATTCTATCCAAATTTTTGGCAATGGTATCCAAACCTCTTTTTAATGCGGTTTCATTAACATCAATTAATTGAACTTTAAAACCACTTTGTGCAAAGGTATGGGCAATACCATTTCCCATTGTTCCCGCACCTATTACTGCTATGTTTTTCATATTCTAATCTATTTCTATTTTTAAATTTTTACAATCCAATTAGCCTTAATGAAAGCCAAAACGTGATTGTAAAGATTGATAATGCTCTAATGTCTTAACTAAGTATTGGTTCAGAGAATTTTAGTTTTTACAGGCTAAAACTGTCCAATTATCATATTGGCTACCCTCAAGGCTTCGGTGCCGTCGTGTAAGGAAACAATTGGGGTGGAATTGCTGTTTATTGCATCGGCAAAGGTTTCCAATTCGTCAAGTATTGCATTGTTGTTAGGTACTTGTGGATTGTCAAAATAAATCTGTTTTTTTATACCCTCGGCATTCTGAAGGATCATATCGAAATCTCCGGGCACTTCAGGGGCGTCCTTCATTTTGACAACTTCACATTTCTTCTCTAAAAAGTCCACCGATATATATGCATCCTTCTGGAAAAATCTGGTTTTTCTCATATTTTTTAACGAGATACGGCTTGCGGTCAAATTGGCCACACAACCATTTTCAAATTCGATACGCGCATTCGCAATATCTGGCGTTTCACTTATAACGGAGACACCACTTGCCGAAATAGCCTTCACTTTTGAACTAACCACGCTCAAAATTATATCAATATCGTGAATCATTAAGTCTAATACAACGGGCACATCGGTGCCTCGCGGATTAAATTCGGCTAGCCTATGCGTTTCTATGAACATTGGGTTTTCAATCTTGTCCTTCACGGCCATAAAAGCTGGGTTAAAACGCTCTACATGGCCCACCTGACCTCTTATATTGTGTTCGGCCAGTAATTCCCTAATGTGTTCTGCCTCTTCAACCGTATTCGTTATTGGTTTTTCAATAAATATGTGTTTTCCTTTGGCAATTGCTCGTTTCGCACAGTCATAATGGGACAATGTTGGAGTTACTATGTCAACCATGTCAACTGCACTAATGAGTTCATCGATATCTGCAAAGTATTTATACCCGAATTCAGATTCAACCTTTTTACCGTTTTCAGCATCGGAATCATGAAAACCAATAAGCTCATATTTGTCTGATTGGTTGAGTAATCTTAAGTGGATTTTACCCAAATGCCCCGCTCCAAGTACACCTGCTTTTAGCATTGTTTTACATTTTTATCAAAAATAAGATTTATTGAAGAGAATAGTTACCCCTAAATCAATTTTATAATTGACCTATTGTTGACTAATTGCAGAAAGTTTGGGGTCGATTTGAATTGAATTTGTAGATGTACATAAAAGAAAAAGCCATCATTTCTTAAAAGGTCACTGGACGTGCATTTCATCTAAAAATCAGTTAAAATGTATAAAAACAAGGCTAAAATACTTATATTTGAGTGAATTTAACTCATAATCCCCAAATCTATGAAACTAAATTTATTTTCCTGCGTATTTATTTTGACCAGTTTCTTTCTCTTTGGTCAAAACGAACAGACTGAAAAAATCTCAAAAAGTATCAATACAGATTTAAGTGCTGCTAACAAGAATTTCGAAAAGGGTATTAATAGTTTTGACTTAAAAAGTTGCTTAGACAACGCAAAAAAAGCATATGAATTTGTAGTGCCTGCTTATAATGCCCTTCAAAAAGATAATTGTCAAAAAGCGGCAGATTTGATATATGAGATGAAATCTGAAATTGAAGCTGCTATGCGAATGGACGAACACGAGCACGCTAAAATGTATCTTGCAAAGGCCCAAAAGTTAATTCCTGAAGCATTTTACGAGCATGAGGTATGTATGGCCAACGGCACTGGTGACCTCGCCATAGCAGAATTGAATCAAAAACAACGCCTTTTAGAGCAACAACAAAAAGAATTAGAGATGCAGCGGTCAAAGATTAAGGATCAGCTGGCAAAACAGCAGTTGGCTGAGCAAAAATTGATTAAAAAGCGTTTTATAACAAAAAACACTGAGGCCTTGGAAAAAACTGTCCAAGCACTAAATAAATCGCTTGAGGCCTGTGATTGTAATAAACCAATCGAAAAGGACAGCAAAAACTTTAAAGCTCTTAATACAAAGAGTCTTGATGAAATAAAGCTTTACTTTTTGGAAATTACCAAGCAAACCACTAAAACTTATATGGCAACACTTGATGAATGTGATGACTGATAAAGTTTCATAAATAGTATTCTGTTTCCTTTTGAACCTATTTGGGTTTGTTTTAACTTGCCAATAATTATTTTAAAGATTGCAAGATTCATTCAAACATCAGGGCATGCGGCAACAGTTGGTCGCAACAATCAAAAGTAAAGGTATTACGGATATCAATGTCTTGAATACCATAGCTAAAATTCCAAGACATTTATTCATGGATTCTGGATTTTTAGACCACGCTTATCAAGACAAAGCCTTTCCCATTGGAGCAGACCAAACGATTTCCCAGCCCTATACTGTGGCCTTTCAAACCGAGTTACTCAAGTTAAAACAGGGTGATAAAATCCTAGAAATTGGCACGGGTAGCGGGTATCAAACCGCTGTGCTCTGCGCGATGGGTGCCGAGGTTTTTTCGATTGAAAGACAACGAGAGCTCTACAAAAAAACCTCTAAGTTTTTGCCAAAACTTGGCTATCGTGCCAAGAAGATAATTTTTGGTGACGGTTACCTTGGTCTCGAAGAAGAGGCCCCGTTTCACGGTATTATTGTCACCGCTGGTGCCCCATTTGTGCCCAAGCCACTTTTGAGTCAGTTAAAGATTGGTGGACGTCTTGTCATACCCGTAGGGGACCAGACCCAAATAATGACTTTATTTATTAGGAAAGCCCTAAAGGACTTTGAAAAGCATGAATTTGGTGAATTTAGATTTGTGCCATTATTGGAAGATAAAAATTAGTTTGTAGCCTTATTAAAGGTTTCCATTCCTCCAACTACAGGTAAAGTCAATGTTGTTTTATGCAATTGAATTGTTAGCTCGGTTCCCGCTTCTGGGTGAAGCGTATATTCCTTGTCGCTAGAAAAAATCATGAGGCCAATTTGCTGTCCGGCTTTAATGATTTGGTCATCAGGTTGTAAATCAAAATTTACTGTATAAAACTTACCAGGCTCCAAAGGCTCCTCATTGGTTAAGGATTTATGGTTTTTGGGATCCGCCCAACCTCTAGTAATGATGTTATCTGTAATTCTTACATCTTTACCTTCTTCCCACGGAAGCGCAACCAACCAAACAGAAAGATTTGCTGCTGGTTTACTGCTAGATAGGCTGATTTGTACTTTAGGAATACCTGAAATGTGTAAATCTTGAGTCAAGGTAGGCGTTAAGTAAAGTAATCGATTATCGGAACTGTCTGCCCTTGCCAATTCAGAACCAGAAAAAGAAACATCATCAATTAAACGTTCCTCCGACATTTTCTTATTCTGAAGCACATTTAATCTCCCTTTGCTGTTGCCGCCATCACTTAAAAAGAGTTCAACATCTTCAGCCTTTGGATTTGGATAATCCTTGTATGCCGTTGGTTTGCCGATATCGTCGTACTCTCTTACGATATAAGCCTTATTTTCTTCATTTTCTATCCCGTTTTCTACACCATGTAAAAATTGCGTAAACCATTTATTCATCATTGACAAAGGAGGTGGACCACCATGACCAAACTGATGATAATATATCATAGTTGGTAAACCCTTTTCCCTAGCAGCATTATAAATCCTGTAACTGTGCTCTGGCATAACGTTCCAATCATTAAAACCATGCGACATTAAAAGCGCGGCTTCCATGTTATCCATCTGGTTAAGGTAATCTCTACTTGCCCAGAATTCATTTAAGTCACCTGTTTCCCTATCCATTCCATTTTTCATTTCAGTGTCTCGAATGGTCTTATTGTTGTATGGACGGTTCGCCTGATCACCACTGTGAACAAAATCGTACAAGACATCGATGTCCTCACCCAAATAACCTCCGGGTGATCTTACCAATCCATTAGATCGATAATAGTGATAATAAGAAGTATTGGGTGCAATTGGTATAATGGCTTCTAATCCCTTAACACCAGTGGTAGCCGCCGCCAGAGGAATAGTGCCATTGTATGAGGTGCCAGTCATACCAACTTTTCCGGTTGACCAATACGCTTTTACCTCTTCACCACCTTCACGCTCGGTATACCCTTTGGCCCTACCACAAAGCCAGTCGATAACAAATTTAGGTGCCAGGGACTCGTTTTTTCCACCAATCGTAGGAGCGCCATCTGACAATCCAGTTCCAGGAGAAGATGAATGTACCACGATGTATCCTCGAGGCACCCATTTTCTAATGTGCGAATTAGAAATAATCGGACGTTGGCCCCGGCGTTGAACTTCAGGGTGTACACGCTCTGGGCCAATTTCCCCTAACTCATGCTCTACATTCCACATCACACCAGGTAAGTCACCCGCAACTCCGGCAAAGTAAGGACTAGAGACATAAATTACAGGTAACTTTAGATCTTCTGAATCTGTTTGTGAAGGTCTGGTTACAGATACATGCATACGGTCCATGTCATTATCACCATCGGTATTAAAATTGGTTTCTACCCATAAATCATGCCTTATCCAATCTTCTGGATTGCTAAAAGCCTTAACAATTTGGGCTTCACCATCTTCAAAAATCGGTTCTGCCTTATCTTGGGCTGTGCAAGTTAAAGTGAGCAGGATTAGAAGGCTACAAATGGAAATGGGTTTTATGGCAAATGTCATATTGAATAATTTTAAAAAACGAAAAATAAGGAATAACCTAATACCTATTTGGTCTTTAGGATTTATTTGGCAAATATGTTTTAGGGATAGGATAATCTTCGGATTCTTGCATCCAGTATATATTGACAATCCACCAGCGCTTGCCATCGTTGAGTAATTGAATGCTATTTATGCCACGCATAAATGGTTCTTTATCCGTTTTGCTTCTGTAGGATTCGTAAGTACTGAATACATGAGCAATGTGTCCGAAACTTTCGGTTACGCGATTTATTTCAACTTCGTGAAATCCATTATTAACCAGCCATTTACCTGAGGTTTCAATGTAGTCATCCTTTGACATGTAGCGAGCTACGATTTCTCCCTCTTTATTTTTTCCGGTAGGTATTAAACGCGCATTCTTTCTGAATAGAAATTTAAATAGTTCCCAGTCTCGTTCTACGCCTTGGTCTCCTGATATAACATCGTATAAAGTCTCAATAGTTGAATCTATTGATGATACCTTTAGTTCATAGGCCTTCAATTTTAACGAATCTTGGGCCTGAGCTCCAAATATCGACATGCAAACAAATCCAAATAGTACGTATTTCATAATATCCAATTAGAAGAATTTCAATCCAAAAATAATGGCGTCACTAACGAAACCGCCTTGGTAGCTTCTTAGATAGTCCAACCTTAAGAATCTAAACTTTCCCCAGCCAATATTATCCAGACCGACCGTATACTCTTGATAAGGTTTGTTGTTAGGGGTCGATATTGCATGTGCGCCAACTACCAAATTGAAATTTAGTTTTCTCAAGAGGGGAACTCTACCAAGGACATAGCCATTAAAATCATGCTCGGCATGCATCTCTAAATAGCTATCGTTGGTGCTTGCTGTGTAATAAGGTAGATTATTAAAAACGTTTAAATAGCTCCTTGCCTGAACATTGGTTTGGTTGCCATTAAAATGTTGAAAATCCACAAAAGCAATGTCATCTGCATTAAAAAATTTTCCCGCCCGCAAGTTATAACCAAATGTTCCTTTGTTTGATACATCAATGGACTGGGTCAAGCGTATCTTTAATTGGTCAAAGTTATAGTCATCTATAGTTGCGGCAAATCCTTTTTCGTATCCTAGATAAAGCGTAGGGTAGTCTTCATTTGGAATATTGAATTTACTATCTGGGTAGCTTAAATATTCTTGTCCAAAGTTAATCCTGGCATTCACATTTAATTTTACAATGTTATGGGTATCAAATGGTGCAATACCGAATGCTTCTGGGTCTAAAGGATTATTACTGGTATAAACGCGGTCGTCTTGAGGATACCAGGTCTGATCTGTGGTATTAAAGAGGGGTGTTCGCCTTTCATAATTCAAACTGGTTGATAATCTAAACCCATTGAAAAATTCGTTAGAGTAGTTGATACCGGCGAAGCTCCTTTCAAATAGCTTCATGAAGTTTTGTTCGGAAAATAAAGAGTACGAGGTATTTATTAAATCGGAAATTGGCTCAGAGGTATTAAATTGTTGCACCTCGACGCCACCTGAGATAGTTAAAAATGGTCTTGAAAAGTTGTTGAATTTATAGGTAGCGTATATTGTTCCGCGCAAGCGATCATCGCTAAATCCATAATTTATGTTACCATTTATTCTAAAAAATCTATTATAATCTTTATCCAATCCCTTAACGTAGGAAGCATCTATTTTGCCGTTCCAGCCTTGCACGGTGTTGAACGTAATTGAGCTGATTGGAGAGTCAAAGCCAATACTCCAATTTTTATAAGAGTTTCGATAAGTGTACCCAGATAGCAAATCACCAATTCCAAATCTATTCCTATCGGTATCCACAGAATCTTGATAAACCTTTGACTCCTTAACAATTTGGATGCTGTCTTTTTTTACATAGTCGGTAATTTCCTCAACGGTTAAGGGCACAGGTCTTATGCTATCCCAATACAGCGAGTCTTTTTTATTCGCTTCATTTGCAAATGACACGATTTCCCGACTAAAGTCTTTTCTGGTAAGTCCGGGATTGAATTCATAATTGCTGTAAACCGCGGTGAATCTACCATCCCCTTTAAAACCGAAAAAGCCATATTTGAAATCGATATTTTGGGAAATCTTAGCCCATATATCATCTTCTTTTGAATAGCTGAAATTTTGAGTAATCTTAATAAAGTCAGCAGGTGGGATTCTTGCCTGGGTACCGGTTATTTCCAGCTCAATTGCATAGACTGACCATTGTTCTTCAACTATGTAGATATAGCCTTCAAAGACAGGGTCATTTTCACGTCTAGGGGTCACCTTAATTTTGTTGATGAGATTCCCAAGGTCGTCATAAAAAACACCTTCAAGTTTGAATCGATAATAACCAAATGCATTACCTGCCAGGGGAGAAATTATATTATTTCCTAGTTCAATTGTTTTTTGGTAAATATTGAAATCGACATCAATGGCATTATTAAAACTAAATCCAGAATTATCGCCACTTACCTTTGAGGCCGTTATTTTTTCCTTTAGCTTATTAGGTGTTAGAAACTCAATTTTCGATATGGTTTCAGAAAGGTAGATTACACCGCTTCTTGTTGAGTCTAAGGCACCGCCCATGTCCCCGATGTCTTGACCCAGTATTTTTTCTGGTGCGTCTTTGATTCTCATCAAACCACGGGAATAGAAATCTGCCTTGTACGAATTTATTTTTTCAAGATTTTCCTTGCGCTTTGCAATGGCCTTTCGCATTATGATATTAGCAGGATTTTCTTCAGCGTTAATTATTACTTCATCCAGATTTATTTCTTCATCGAGTAAGGTGGCGTTTAATTCAAACGGTAGTTTTTTAACATCAATTGTTTTCTTAACCGTTTTATAGCCAATGTATTGAAATACCACTGTATAGTTTCCTGGTTTTGAAATATTCAATTCATATAAGCCCTCTTCATTACTAGTTGTGCCGTTGTAGGTATTTTCGATGTAGATATTTACAAATGGAAGTGGATTGTTATTTCCATCGGTAATTTTACCTTGTATTTGGGAATTTGACACTAAGAAATTAAAAATGGCTAATGCAAGTAAAATTTTAAATTTCATGAAGTATGTTTAAGAGTTTTTAGAGTAGACGTCCATTTTTAAAAATTGTTACCTATTCATGCTCAAACATAGAAATTAATGTTGTCTGCCCCTGTTAAATAAACTGCAAATAAAAAGGTTGTTTGAAATTTGAAATTCTGCAATTCCGCCCAAACCTTGTTGATGAAGACAACTGAAGCTAAGTATTGGTATTTAAAACCGAAGTTTCTGGATTCGATTTTGAATCTCTATTTATAAATCTTCTTAATTCTATCGAGGTTTCTTTTGTTGTCTCGATCTTTTATTGTTTCACGTTTATCGTAGAGCTTTTTACCCTTACCTAATGCGATTTCTAATTTGGCCAGACCGCGGTCATTGATGAACATTCTCAGCGGCACAATACTGTTGCCCTTAATATTAACTTCTTTCTCGAGTTTTTTTAATTCTCGTCTATTTAGTAGCAATTTACGTTCGGCTTTTGGCTTGTGGTTGTAATAGTTGCCAAAGGCATATTCTTGTATGGTCATATTTATCACGAAAAGTTCGCCGCGGTCATTAAACTCGCAAAATCCCTCTGCAATTGAAGCTTTTCCCTCACGAATGCTCTTAATTTCGGTACCGGTTAATACAATTCCAGCGACATACTTGTCGAGAATTTCATATTCAAATTTTGCTTTTTTATTCTTTATATTGACCTTATTCTGCATAATCGGCAAAGTTAATCGATTTACCGTGAACTCATCAATAGGTTTAAGTTGAAAAGTAAATGTTATAAGTATCTAATTTTAAAATTTAAATATCAGCTTTGGAAAGTAATTGGGAAATCATACGACTTTCTTAAGTAACTTAAAGAATCAGAATTTGGCAATAGGTTTTGATCTTTGGATAGAACTAATGAAATTATAAAGATGAAATATTTCCCACTTCTATTATTTATCATTCTTTTCAACTGTAATGATAAAAAAAATCCTGAATTTTCGGCTCAGGATATAATTGACCAATCTATAGAAGCTTCTGGAGGTCAAACTATTGAGCGTTCCAAAATTGAATTCGATTTTAGAGACATTCACTATTCTGCTTTAAGAGATAAGGGTACATTTGAATACATCAGGAGATTTCAAAAAGACTCGATAGAAATCATTGATAAACTATCCAACAATGGATTCGAAAGGTTAATTAACAATAAGTCAATAAAACTTGAAGATTCAATTTCAGATAGGTTTACGGCCTCAGTAAACAGTGTGCATTATTTTTCAGTATTACCATATGGCCTAAATGATGCCGCGGTAAACAAAGATTTTTTAAAGGAAACTAAAATTGGCAATCAAAACTATTTTGAAATCAAAGTGACATTCGACGAAAACGGAGGTGGCGAGGATTTTGAGGACGTATTCGTGTATTGGATAAATAAGACAACTTTAATGATTGATTTTTTAGCTTATTCCTATGAGGAGGCTGATGGCAAAGGCATACGTTTCAGGGAGGCAATAAATGAACGTTTTGTTAAGGGTATAAGATTTGTAGATTATAAAAATTATAAACCTGCAGATGCTTCAATCAATTTATCAGATTTACCGTCTTTATATGTTGGAAATCAATTAGATCTCGTCTCTAAAATTGAATTGGAGAATATCGAAGTTAAATCGCTGTAAATTAAAACTCTAATTTAGTTTTTTTATTAAATCTTTCGATGCATGGAGGTATCGTTCTTCATCCATCTTTTCTTTCCAATTTCTTGAAATATATTCACTTTTCTGAAGTCTAGAATCCACTTTTTTTAATACTGGATTAGTCATCCACATAGGTTGCGAAGACCAATCTGAATTTATATAGCTAAATGCTTTTACCACATCTGAATTCGTCTCAATAGTATTGAAAAAGGGCAAAAACCACTCTTTCCATATGGTTTCATCGAGCTGCTTGTCCTCTAAATCTGTGTTGAAATAGAGATTCCCATTTTGTCGAACGGGTGTAGCTTCGGCTATAAATACTGGTTTTTTATGTTTTCGAGCAAATGTAATCATCTGCTGGTCTGCTTGGCCAAAATAAGAATAAGCGCACCAATCAACAATAGCATCTCCTGGATACCATTGTTCTAACACTTTTTGATTAGACCCATTGCCTTTTGATTGCCAGACAAAAGCCACATTGTCAACTTGATTTTCCATGAAAATCGAGTGTATTCTGTTCCATGCTCTGAGGTAATGCCTTTTTTTATAACCGTTCCACTCCCAACCATCAAATTCATAACCAATTCTTAAAAACACAGGTCGTTTAATGGATTTAATCCAACTTGCCAATTCATTTATCAAATTGTCGTGGTTGCCATTAGCTACCTTTTTTTCATTATTTACAAAAGATAATCCAATTGCTAAGATGCTATGCTTATAAGTAGAATCATGAATGTAAAGTTCAAGGCAAGAATCACCAGCTCCCCAATTCGCTTTGGTCCTAAGACCGTCCAAACCCTTATTGGTATAACCAAAGGAGGAATTCCCCGGTGAAAGATTAGTATAAGCAGTTATTCCAGCAGGTACTTTGAAAAAATCAGAATAGCCTTCATTGTAATTGTCCAATCCGCCAGTTGCTTCTAAGTCTTGGCCAACAAAAACCAGACACTTGCCATTTTCTGGAACGAACTTTTGGGCCGGACCAAACAGTGCAAGAAAAAGCGAAACAATTAAACCACAAAATTGGTATTTATGCATTTAAGCGACGAATGACAAGGCCTCTTCTGAAATATCGACACCTCTGGAGGTACCAATACGTTCAACACCTATATCTATGTATTTTCTAGCAGTTTCATAATCATAGATACCACCTGAAGCCTTGATTTTACAATTATCCTTGACAGTTTTCCTTATAATTTTAGCAGCAGTGAGGGTCGCACCATTTTTAGTGAAACCAGTTGAGGTCTTAACAAAATCAGCTTTAGCATCAACACAAATCTCAGAAGCCTTAACAACGCCATTTTTGGATAATTCATCTATTTCAATGATAACTTTAAGTGGAATTTTACCTATTGCCGATTTTACATCTCGAATATCCTTTAAAACTTCTACATAGTTTTGACTTTTAAAATAGCCAATGTTCATGACCATATCGATTTCCTCAGCACCGTTTTCAACAGCTTGTTTTGCTTCAAATACCTTGGTTTCTGTGGAACATGAACCTAATGGAAACCCTACAGTAGCGCACACTTTTACATTTGAATTCTTTAATAATTGTTTTGCCAAGGGAACATAGCCGCTATTTATACAGACGGAATAAAACTTGTGTAACTTGGCGTCATTACAATGTTTAATAATATCGCGTTCTGTGGCATTGGCTTTTAATAAAGTGTGGTCGATGTATGAATTTATATTCATTTTAAAATAAGTAAATTAATTGCAAAATATCATTGTCTGATATTAGACCGATTGTAACTCTAAACGTAAATTTGGGGATTAATAGCTCGACAAAGCTAATGATTTATCCGACATATGGTATAAATCAATTCTTAAAATTTTGCGGATTTGGTCGAATTAAGTCTTTTCTTACTCTAATTTTTATCAATTAAATAATAAAACCAAGACAATATTGAATTGTCTTGGTTTTAAATTTGGTACTATCTTATTAGGCCTTATCAGAAATGAGATGGTTCTCATTTCTAAAAACCAATTTGTCGTCAAACGAGTCTAAAAGAATGATACTATCAGTAGTCACTTTTCCGGATAATATCTCCTTACTCAACTGATTTAAAACCTCCTTTTGAATCACCCTTTTCACGGGTCTAGCTCCATATTCTGGATTGTAGCCTTTTTCAGATAGATATTCAATTGCTTCTGGAGTTGCATCAAAGGTGATACCTTGTTTTGCAATCATTCTTTGAACACCTTTTATTTGTAATCCAACAATCTGCCTAATGTCTGTTTTAGTAAGAGGGGTGAACATGATGGTATCATCAATTCTATTCAAAAATTCTGGCCTAACACTCTTTTTCAATATCGCCAACACGTCAATCTTTGCCGCTTCCATTGCAGAGTGAATATCCTTGGTTGCCTCAAATCGTTCTTGGATGATATTTGAACCCATATTCGAAGTCATGATTATAATGGTGTTCTTAAAGTCTGCGACACGCCCTTTATTATCGGTTAGCCTACCTTCGTCCAAAACTTGCAGCAAAATATTGAAGGTGTCTGGATGTGCCTTTTCAATCTCATCCAAAAGCACCACAGAATAAGGCTTACGTCTAACTGCTTCGGTAAGTTGGCCGCCCTCGTCATAACCAACGTATCCTGGAGGGGCGCCAACGAGTCGACTCACACTATGACGTTCTTGATATTCGCTCATATCAATACGGGTCATGGCATTTTCATCGTCAAACAAGTATTCTGCTAAAGCCTTTGCTAATTCAGTTTTACCGACTCCAGTAGTACCTAAGAACAAAAATGTGCCCACAGGTTTTTGCGGATTCTGTAAACCGGCCCTCGAACGTCGTACAGCATCACTTACCGCTTCAATGGCCTCTTCTTGACCAACGACTCGTTTATGCAATTCATCCTCAAGTGCTAATAATTTGTCCCGCTCAGACTGTAACATTTTGGTAACAGGAATCCCAGTCCATTTGGCGACTACTTCGGCAATATCATCGTAAGTAACTTCCTCTTTTATCAGTGAGCTATCGGCTTGGTTTTCCTGAAGTTCCTTTTGTAATTGTTCCAATTGCTCCTGGGACTCCTTGATTTTCCCGTAACGAATCTCAGCCACTTTTCCATAATCACCTTCACGCTCGGCCTTTTCAGCTTCTAATCTATAATTTTCAATGTTCGATTTGGTGGTTTGGATATTATCAACCACTTCTTTTTCGCTTTTCCATTTTGCGTTTATTTCATTGCGCTCCTCTTTTAGGTTGGCCAAATCAGCACGTAGGGATTTTAATTTGACCTCATCCTTTTCCCGTTTAATCGCCTCAATCTCAATTTCCAACTGCATTATTTTTCGATCAAGCACATCCAGTTCTTCCGGTTTGGAATTGATTTCCATACGCAACTTTGAAGCAGCCTCATCCATGAGGTCAATTGCTTTGTCAGGAAGAAATCGATTGGTAATGTAACGCTCTGAAAGTTCAACCGCACCAATTATCGCCTCATCCTTAATCCTAACTTTGTGGTGGGTTTCATACTTTTCCTTTATACCGCGAAGTATGGAAATGGCGCTTTCGGTATCGGGCTCATCAACCATGACTTTTTGAAATCGGCGTTCTAGTGCTTTGTCTTTTTCAAAGTATTTCTGGTATTCGTCCAAGGTGGTTGCCCCAATTGCTCTTAATTCACCTCTAGCCAATGCAGGTTTGAGGATATTGGCTGCATCCATTGCGCCTTGGCCGCCACCAGCACCAACCAGTGTATGGATTTCGTCAATAAATAGTACAATGTCGCCTTCGCTGGTAGTCACTTCTTTGATTACTGCTTTTAAACGCTCCTCAAACTCACCTTTAAACTTTGCCCCAGCAATAAGCGCTCCCATATCCAAAGCATAAATTTGTTTATCAACCAAATTCTCCGGAATATCTCCGTCAATTATTCTATGGGCTAAGCCCTCTGCAATTGCTGTTTTACCGGTACCTGGCTCACCGACAAGAATGGGGTTGTTTTTAGTCCGACGTGATAAGATTTGAAGAATTCTTCTTATTTCCTCATCACGCCCAATGACAGGGTCCAACTTACCGTCTTTAGCCAATTGATTAAGACTCTTGGCATATTTATCAAGTGAATTGTAGGTATCTTCTTGACTTTGTGAAGTTACATGGTCTCCTTGACGTAATTCTGAAATGGCAGTTTCAAGACCTTTTTCGCTAACGCCTTGGTCTTTTAACATCTGACCAATTTTACTATTGGATTTAAAAATGGCAATGACCAAGTGTTCGACGGAAACAAAATCATCATTCATTTTCTTAGCAATGATTGATGCCTCGTTAAGTGTTTTACTGGCTTCTCTTGAAATCATCAAATCGGCTCCAGACACCTTTGCATAGCTTTCTAGTTGTTTGTCCAAGGCCATTTGAAGGACATTTACATTAACGTTCAACTTTTTAAGGATAAAAGGCAGAACATTCTCATCGACATCAAACAATGCTTTGAAAATATGTTCATTTTCAATTTGTTGATGACCCATGCTCTGAGCAAGCTGCTGAGCCTGCTGAATAGCCTCCTGGGATTTTATGGTATAATTATTAAAGTTCATATTTATTTGCCCCGCCAAGGAGCGGAGGTATCTTTTTTTAATTTGTTACTATATTTTCTGTTTGTGTGAAAACGTTAAACCTCTTGTAAGTTCTCACTAATTCTTTGTAATTTCAAGTTTCAGAAAACAATAATCTTACCAAGATATAATGTATTCACTTTAAAGACATAATGACCGAAAAAGTCAATAATGGCGTGACTTTTCGTCAGCTTGCTATTTTGATTTTGAATTCAAATGTTGGGATTTATTTATTAACTAAAAGACTTCTTGTGCGTGTAGGTTAGAAATACACCGTTATAACGTACAGTAAAAGTCATCCCCGCTCTAATGCGGTGGCAGAAAAATGGGATTTTTTAAAAATATATTCGGTTCTTCAGAACCAAAGGAAGAAAAAGTATTGCCTTGGCAAGAATTAAAGTCTGTTGAACAACTTGACGACATCCTAGAAAAATCAAACCAAAAAACACAATTGATTTTCAAACATTCCACCCGATGCGGAATAAGTAGAATGGTAATGAATCAATTTGTTTCAGCATACGATTTAGGTTCAAACGTAGATTTGTATTATCTGGATTTATTGAGTTATCGAAATGTTTCAGATGAAGTTGCGGCAAAATTTCAAGTCATGCACGAATCGCCACAGCTATTGATTATTAGAAACGGTTCTACCATCGTTAATGCCTCCCACGGTGCTATCAATGAATTGAATTTATTGAAATATGAGTAGAAGCCTCCTAAACCCAAAAGGGTGAATATAATTGGGTGAGTTTTGACACGAAGATTACAAATAAAACTTTCTATTATACATGTTAATTTCTAAGAGACTTTCCATTTTAGTATCTGTTTTGTGTATAACCTTTAGTAATTATAGTTGTGCTCAAAAGCAGAATACCAGCTCAGATAGTGATTATATTATTAAGAAAGGTAGCTACGACGGTATCGGAAAATGGTACATGGGTCGTGAAATTTCCCATGTCATGGGATTTCAAGGTATTAGTTGGCTAGAGCGAAGTGAAAGAGAAAAAGAAGAAAACACCTCGGTTCTTATAAAAAATATGAAGATTAAAAAAACCGATGTCATTGCTGATATTGGTGCTGGTTCAGGTTATCACGTCTTCAAAATGGCACCTTTAGCTGAAAATGGATTGGTTTACGCTGTTGATATTCAAGATGAAATGCTTACAGCAATTGAACAAAAAAAGCGCTATTTAAATATTACTAATGTTACAGCAGTAAAGGGAAGTCTAAAAAGCGTTAATCTCCCAAAGAATTCGGTTGATAAAATCTTGATGGTTGATGTTTATCATGAGTTTAGTTTTCCTAAGGAAATGCTTTCATCAATCAAGAGTGCTTTAAAGGCTAATGGTGAAATCTATTTAATTGAATACCGAGGGGAAGACCCAACTGTGCCTATTAAAAAACTTCATAAGATGACAGAAAAACAAGCTGTAAAGGAAATGGCCGAAAATGGATTTAAGTTAAAACAGAATATTGACAATTTACCTTGGCAGCATTGTATGGTGTTTATTAAGGACAAATAGGGATTACGAAAAACTAATTGGACTTTAAAATAAAAAAAATCCGAAGACAGGAAAGTCTCCGGATTCAAATTTGTTTTTTTAGCTAACAGCTAACAGCTAACAGCTAACAGCTAACAGCTACCTTACTTGGTAAACGGTACTGCTGCGCGAAGATTTCCCCAGCCTAAGTGCATGTGAACGCCGTCTTTAGCCTCTTCAAACGCTATTGAGAAAGCCTCTAAACTTTTATCGGCCTTAGTGACTGGAACACTCAATCTTGCCACGTCCATATCCTCTTTATAGAAGTAACTACCCCAAACGTTTAAATCTTTATTTATGATTGCCGTCCATTCTTTTTCACCGGGTATTAGGTAAAATATGTAGGTGCCAGCAGGGACCTTTGTTTTTCCTAACATCATTGGTACGTAAAGTGTGAGCTCGGCGGCTTCATTGGCTCCTGTTCTCCAAACCTTCCCCGTTGATGCAAGGCTTTCGAAGGTACGCCCTTTAAGTTGAGGTCTGCTGTAGGCAATTTTTATAAGTTTATCTGATATTTTATAATCGGCAGGATAGGCAGCCACATCCATAGGACTTTTGTCTAAAGGCCGAAATTTTTGGGCATTACTGTTTATTGAAAATAATAGTGCCAATGATAAACTTAATACGGTTAGTGTTGATTTGAATTTCATAATTAAATTTGATTTGTTAATAAGTGTAAAGATAATTCCAGTCTTACTGACTGATGATTATGAAGTCGTAAACTCTCGTTAAAGTTTACAAATTAAAATTACTCTTTGATGAATTTTTTTGTAAAACGATTATCGTTATTATGAATATCTAAGTAGTAAATTCCAGTTGCCAAATCTGAAACATCAAATTGAAATTCTTCGATTGTGGCATCTAATATGATACTTCTCGCAAGTTGTTTTACAAATTGACCGTTTGCATCGTAGAGGCCAATAACTAAATTATCGGCACTTTTAAAATCAATAATCAATCTGAGCTTTTCTTCGATAGGATTCTCAACAATATCGACACTTAAAGACGGTTTTGATTTAGTTGGTCCAAAGGTTTGATTGGTCAGAGTTTCATCGGTAAATTTATATAGGGTTGTACCTGAGGCATAGGCAAGCGTTTCACTTAGAATAAATATCCTGTTTAGATTACCACCATTATTAATGGTGTTCCATGTTTGTCCACCATCGGTGGTTTCATAAAAACCAGCACCATATCCCCCCAGCCAGCCGTGGTCTGCAGTAATGAAACCTAGGGCTTGAATCCCTGTTTCAGGGGCATCAAAACTACTCCAAGTAATGCCGCCATCTATAGACTTGATTAACTTACCAGGATTTGGAGCTACTGGTTGAATAGAACCAAAAATAACATCATTGTTTCCGTCGAGGGTTTGTAGCTTCCAAACAAATTCACCCGCTACATTCGAATTGTAAATTTCAGTCCAGGATAAACCGCCATCGGTTGTTTTTAATACAGTGCCACCATTTTCGTTATTACCAGAAACAAAACCATTCATTTCATCTAAAAATTGGATTTCAACCAAGGCGTCTGCATAACTTGACATATCTATGTATGTCCAGGTTTCCCCACTATCTTCAGATTTAATGATATGAGCGGGCTCAAAATAGGCGCCGCAGCCATATACTGTTGAATTTCCTACAGCATCAAGCCCACAAATAGCATTCGGGTTAGGTGAAATATCAACTACTTCTGCCCAATTTGCGCCCCCATCAATGGTTTTAAAAAATTGATTATTTAAGGTCCCGACAAAACCTATGTCCTCATTGAGAAACTCAATATTTCTAAAATAATAGCTTCCGCCAAGGTCATTTTCGTTCAGCTGTTCAGTCCATGACATGCCGCCATCGGTCGTTTTATAGATTGCTGCGTAAAAGCCATTCGCAGCCCAGCCAATATTCTCATTTAAAAAGAAGACATCATCAAACCGCTGTCCGTTTGGATTTGAAAATGCATTTGGTAAAGCTTGCCAATTTGATTGTGCGTTCAGACTAAAAAGAGCAATAAAGAATAGGGGTAAAAATAATTTCATATTTGGTACTACTTTCAGTTTTGAAATTTACGATTATGTTTTTAGCTTTCTAAATTTCATTTCTAAATAAAATCACTATTTAAATTTTCATATTGTAAGTAAATAATGAAATATAGTTTTATTAATGTAAGTTGTATGTAATATTTGCTCTCAAAATAATAACAAATAATATAATTATGTGTGGAATTGTATGCGCTTTTGATATCAAGGAATCAACCGACAAGTTAAGACCCCAACTGTTGGAAATGTCTAAAAAAGTTCGTCATCGTGGGCCAGATTGGAGTGGTATTTATAGTAACGACAAGGCCATCATGGCCCATGAGCGCCTCGCTATAGTAGACCCTGCTTCTGGAAAACAGCCTTTATTTAGCCCAGATAAAAAGCTGGTTCTAGCTGCAAACGGAGAAATTTACAACCATAGGGAGCTTAAAAAGCAATTTCCAGAATATGATTTTCAAACTCAAAGCGATTGTGAAATTATTTTAGCCTTATACGAGGAAAAGGGCGTTGATTTTGTTAACGATTTGAACGGTATTTTTGGTTTTGCTATTTACGATTCTGATAAAGACGAATACTTTGTAGCCCGAGACCATATGGGCATAATTCCATTATATATCGGGTGGGATAAAAACGGGACCTTCTACGTGGCATCAGAGTTAAAGGCGCTGGAAGGCGTATGCACTAAGATTGAGTTATTTCCCCCTGGGCATTATTTATCTAGTAAAAACGGTGAGTTTGTAAAGTGGTATAAGCGTGATTGGGAAAGTTATGATGCCGTAAAAGAAAACGAAACCAGTATAGCCAAAATCAAAGAAGCATTAGAAGCTGCGGTACACCGTCAATTAATGAGCGATGTTCCCTATGGCGTCTTGTTGTCGGGAGGTTTGGATAGCTCCGTAACTTCTGCAATTGCTAAAAAATATGCAGAAAAGCGAATTGAATCTGATGACCAACAAGCCGCTTGGTGGCCACAATTGCATAGTTTTTCAGTGGGCTTGGAGGGCTCTCCAGATTTAGCGGCTGCCCAAAAAGTTGCAGATCACATTGGTACGGTTCATCACGAAATAAAATTCACAATTCAAGAAGGTTTGGATGCCATTCGAGATGTTATTTACAATCTTGAAACTTATGATATTACGACAATTAGAGCGAGTACACCGATGTATTTGATGGCGCGGGTTATAAAATCCATGGGAATAAAAATGGTGCTTTCGGGTGAAGGGGCAGACGAATTATTTGGGGGTTATCTTTATTTCCATAAAGCGCCGGACGCCAAAGAATTCCATGAGGAAACGGTAAGAAAATTGAGCAAATTGCATCAATACGACTGTTTACGTGCCAACAAAAGTTTAGCTGCTTGGGGTATTGAAGGGCGTGTGCCGTTTTTAGATAAGGAATTTATGGAGGTTGCGATGCGTATCAATCCTCAGGACAAAATGATTAATGAAAAAAGTCTTGATTCACGCTCGAGACAAGCCATGGAAAAATGGGTGGTGCGAAAAGCATTTGAGGATATGCTACCGGAAAGTGTGGCTTGGCGACAGAAAGAACAGTTTAGTGATGGTGTGGGATACAGTTGGATTGATACCTTAAAGGAAAAGGTCGATACCGAAGTCTCAGATGAGCAAATGGCCAATGCCCATTTTAGATTCCCTATCCAAACCCCACAGAATAAAGAGGAATATTACTACCGAAGTATTTTTGAAAGCCATTTCCCTAGTGATGCTGCCGCATTAAGCGTACCCCAAGAACCTAGTGTGGCCTGTAGTACGAAAATAGCCTTAGAATGGGATGAAGCCTTTAAAAACATGAATGACCCAAGCGGAAGGGCAGTGGCCAAGGTTCACGAGGATAGCTACTAAAATTGAAATTAGGATTAAATTTTATCGTGATATTTTAAAAATCATAATTGGTTAATTCGTAATTTTCAGTAAAATTCAATAACCAATCATGTCAAAATTTTACGATAAAAAATTTCTTAAGGGCGACATTACTGGTGGTCTTGTTGCGGGAGTAGTGGCACTACCACTGGCACTGGCGTTTGGTGTCCAATCGGGGTTGGGTGCAATATCAGGACTTTACGGCGCAATAGCTGTTGGTATTTTAGCTGCAATTTTTGGTGGCACCACTACTCAAGCTAGTGGGCCCACTGGTCCTATGACGGTAGTTTCGGCAGCATTGGTTGCCAGTGCCATTGAAGTTTCAGGTAGTATTGAAAACGCAATGGGAATCATTATTCTCAGCTTTTTTGTGGGTGGTGCTCTCCAGATAGTTTTTGGTCTTATAAATATTGCTGGTTACATTAAATATTTCCCTTATCCGGTAATATCAGGATTCATGAGCGGGGTTGGACTTATCATCATTATTCTGCAGATATTCCCATTTGTGGGTTTGGATTCTGCCAAATCCACCTTAAAGGTCATGCAAGACTTGCCACGTCTTTTTTCAAATTTTAATTGGCAAGCTTTAGTCCTTGGAGGGATGACCGTTGCTATATATTATTTATTTCCGAAGATAAATAAAACCGTACCCAGCGCTTTGGTGGCGTTGATTGCAGTATCCATTTTTTCATATTTCATACAATGGGATGTGCCAATAATTGGTGAAATCCCTTCCGGCTTGCCTTCATTGCAGATTGATGGACTTTTTAGCATCGATAGCAGTGCATACTTTATGGTCTTGGAATACGGAATGGTACTCGCTGTTTTGGGTTCAATAGACTCATTATTGACATCTGTGATTGCAGATAATATGACCAAAACCAAACACAATAGTAATCGCGAGTTGATTGGTCAAGGTATTGGGAATATGGCGGCTGCTTTGATTGGAGGAATTCCTGGGGCAGGAGCAACCAAAGGAACGGTTGTCAATATCAATAATGGCGGGCGAACGAGACTTTCAGGGGCGCTACACGGGGCGTTTTTACTGGCTGTATTGTTAGGTTTAAGTAGCTTGGCTGCTTACATTCCATTGGCTGTTCTTGCGGGTATTTTGATTCCGATAGGTTTTAAAATTGTTGATATGAAGGGTATTCGGCATATTAAAGTGATGCCTAGGGCAGATTCGGCAGTACTGATTATCGTTCTGCTTTGGACTACCTTTGGTAGCTTGATTCAGGCTGTGGGAATTGGGGTGACCTTAGCTGCACTATTATTTATGAAACGTGCTAGTGATATTGGTGAAAAAGGCATGCAGGTGGGCACGTTGGCTGGTTTTCAAGGTGAAAAACCCTGGCAGGATGAAATTGAATTCTATGAGAAATACCAGGATGAAGTTTATATTAAGCACTTGTATGGACCGTTGTTTTTTGGATTCACCTCTTACTTTCAGGAACAGGTCAAGCATGTGGGGGATAATATCAAGATTTTGGTAATACGTATGGATCGTGTTCCGCATATTGACCAATCGGGTGTGTATGCCTTGGAGAATGCTATTTTAGACCTTTCACTCAAAGGTGTAAAAACGGTTTTTTCGGGATTACAAGAACAGCCTAAAGACTTGTTGATGGATATTGACGTCATACCAGATTTGGTGCCCGAGACTCAGGTTTTTCCTCATGTTGAGGAAAGTTTCGAATGGATTTCAAAACAGTTGAACAATTCCACCACCGATAAAGATTAATCAACCTTATGGATTTCAGGGATAAATCTGTTCTTATTACGGGCGGGTCGAGAGGCATTGGCAAAGCTACTGCCATGGCATTCGCAGAAAAAGGGGCCAAAGTTGGTATAAACTTTAGGAGTGACATAACAAGTGCAACTGCTACATTGAATTTATTGAATGGCAATGGACACGCTCTTTTTCAGCAAGATATTTCAGATAAAAGCGCTCAGAAGAAGTTGGTTTTTGACTTCGTTTCATATTACGGTAAGATTGATATTTTGGTAAATAATGCAGGTATTTCAATTGAACATGACATTGATAATGTAGACTTCGATGATTGGAATGCTGCTTTCAAAAAAACCTTTCAGACCAATTTGTTCGCCGTGGCGAACCTCAGTTATTTGGTCGCAAAACAAATGATGCGTTCTGGGGGTGGGAAAATTGTAAATGTGTCTTCAAGAGGTGCTTTTCGAGGCGAGCCAACTAAACCCGCATATGGTGCGAGTAAGGCTGCAATGAATGCCATGAGCCAATCTTTGGCTAAAAAATTAGCGCCGCACAACATTCATGTTGGCGTTGTTGCGCCAGGTTTTACTGAAACCGACATGGCAAAAGAAACCTTGACCTCTGTTGAACGTGAAAATCTACTTAGGGAATCCCCGTTTAAACGAATGGCACAACCCGAAGAAGTTGCCCATGCTATTTTGTTTTTAGCCTCTGATGCTGCGGCCTATTCATCAGGAACTATAATTGATGTAAACGGTTCGAGTTATTTGAGGAGTTAATTCTAATAATTCATTCGCTTTTAGTGTTATTACCTTGAAACAAGTAACTTATTTACTTAATGGTTACTAATAGGTAACAAATACTTATTTTTAGAATCTATTTCTAAATCCAACCATCTCTACCTTATACCCACCCTGCTTTCAAATCAGAAACTTAAATGATTGCTTTTCATCCAAAAAATCAAAAACCATATGGTATAAAAATTTGGTTTCTTTTCCATATAAATTTCGCCTTTCTTTTCACAATAAACTAGTTAATTAGATAATCTAACAACATGAATACATTAAAGACTCTTTTTATTTGCTTGCTTTTGCTGCCCCTAATGAATTCTGCCCAAAAACTAAATAGAAAATCCTCTGAAACTAAAATTGAATTAGTTGATTCACTGTTTCACGGTCAAAAATGGCGAAATATTGGACCTTTTAGAGGTGGAAGGAG
>JBCCOJ010000011.1:0-29964 GCA_039025415.1 Bacteroidota bacterium
CTTCTGACAATTCTTCCATACCAAGTATGGCAATAATATCTTGTAATTCTTTATAGCGTTGCAAAAGTTCTTTCACACGCTGCGCACAGTCATAATGCTCGTTACCCAATATATCAGCAGTCAAGATTCTCGAGGTTGAGTCTAATGGATCAACCGCAGGATAAATACCTAGCTCGGCAATTTTACGAGACAATACAGTAGTTGCGTCCAAGTGGGCGAAGGTTGTGGCAGGAGCAGGGTCAGTTAAATCATCTGCAGGTACATATACCGCTTGTACTGATGTAATAGAACCTCTTTTAGTAGAAGTAATACGCTCTTGCATAGCTCCCATCTCTGTAGCCAAAGTTGGTTGATAACCCACCGCAGAAGGCATACGACCTAAAAGCGCCGATACCTCGGAACCTGCTTGGGTAAAACGGAAAATATTGTCAACAAAGAACAATACATCCTTACCTTGACCTTCACCGGCACCATCACGGAAATATTCAGCAATTGTCAATCCTGAAAGTGCAACACGTGCACGAGCTCCAGGAGGCTCATTCATTTGTCCAAAAACGAAGGTTGCTTTTGACTCCTTCATCGCCTCCTTATCGACCTTGGTCAAATCCCAACCACCTTCTTCCATTGAGTGTATGAAGTCGTCACCATATTTGATAATACCAGACTCCAACATTTCGCGAAGTAAGTCGTTACCCTCTCTTGTGCGTTCACCAACACCAGCAAATACAGAAAGACCACCGTGGCCTTTTGCAATATTATTAATTAGTTCTTGTATCAAAACGGTTTTTCCCACACCTGCACCACCAAAAAGACCAATCTTTCCACCTTTAGCGTATGGCTCTATCAAATCAATTACTTTGATACCTGTAAATAACACTTCGGTAGAAGTGGATAAATCCTCGAATTTAGGCGCTTGCCTATGGATAGGTAATCCTTTGTCTCCAGCTTTTGGTAAATCACCGATACCGTCAATCGCATCGCCGATAACGTTGAAAAGACGCCCGTAAACATCTTCACCGATTGGCATTTGAATTGGGGCACCTGTGGCAGATACTTCCGTGCCTCTGCTCAATCCATCAGATGAATCCATTGCAATCGTTCTTACTGTATCTTCACCAATATGCGATTGAACTTCTAACACCAAGGTAGAACCGTCGGCTTTTTTGATTTCCAATGAATCGTAAATTTTAGGAAGCTCTATTCCAGTTCCAAATTCAACATCGATAACCGGGCCAACAATCTGTGCAACTTTACCTGTTACTTTTGACATTACTTATGTGTTTAGTATTTAATTATTTCTGCGGAAATATTAAGCACATTTCTGATTACAAAATGAAGCTTTTTTCGCGCTGCAAAGATATACGTTTTAATTTAAAATTAAACGGATTTTTGAAGCATTTTTAATGCAGAAAAAAAGCGCTTTTCAGAATTGCTGAAAAGCGCTTTTTAATTGATTTTTTTTAAAATTATTGCAACAATGGTGAGTAATTGGTTGGATATTCACCAATATTGAAAAGATTACCTGAAGCTTCAAAATTTGATCCGTATGTTGTATCAATAGCTTTCAAAAATTCATTGGCGATTAAAGCATACCCTCTGGCGGTTGGATGAACGCCGTCAAGGGAGAAAGCACCACCCTGTACCAAAGCAGAGGTTAATGTGAAATCACCACTGTCCAAAGCACCAGCTGCAACTTGAGTTAAGATGGCGTTTGCATCAACAAAAGCTAATCCTGCCTGAGTGGCAGCCGCTTCAATGGTGGCATTGAATGTGCTAGTAGCCATTGCAATTTCCTCTTGCTCACTTGGTATGAGAACCCATCTATCTGACAAAGGAATAGCTACTCCATTTACAGAAAGAGGATTATTAGGGTCAGCCAAAGTACCTATAAAGCTTGACGCTGGTAATACCAATAAATCGTCTGAAGTTGCTTGTCTTATTTTAGGGAGTGCGGCAAAAGCTGGGTTGATAGCACCCAAATCTGTAAGACTTTCATCTTCAATAACAACGGCATTGCTACTACCTGCAGAAAAACTGATTAATCTGGCATTGGCTTCTTCCTCAGTAAACAAACCTGTTCCGGCTAGGGCTTGTAAAGCTGCTTGAATACCTCCGTTGTAAGCGGCGTAAGCGGAATTCACCGCTGTTGCCGTTGCTTCATCTAAAGGAACAGGATTATGTGGCACAGTAGTAAAATGGGGAATTGTAGTAACATTTGGAATATTTGCCACCACACCTTGAGCACCGCCAGCAGTTAATAATTGGATAAGCGCTCCATAGGTTTGGTTAAAACCAACCCCTGGAGGTCCATCCACAGGTGTTATTGGGTCCGTGCCATTTCCGCCTGACAAAGCATAACCTAAAACATCATTGTTCCCAATCCAAAGTGAGAAAAAGCTTGGGTTTTGAGCACCAGCTAATGCTACTAGGCTAGCATCTGGGGTTGTTCCAGTTAGCCTTACCGCGTATGGATTGGCTAATCCCAAAGAGAGATTTCCTAAATTACCATAGCCAGGTGCTAATAAATGAAAGCTTTTAGCTCCAGGAGCACCAAGATTGTTGAACGGACCTGTAGGACTGCTCAATAAATCAGTTCCAACTGTAACAGGGCCAATTACCGATTCTATCGATGCTGGGCCTGAACCATCAAAGACTAATCTAGGGTCTAATATTCTATTCCCGCCAACGGAGACTCCTCCAAAATTATCTGCCATCAACGGCTGATTAAAGTCTCCACCGCCAACTAAGGCAAACCTCTGGGACAACAAATTAGGAAATGAGTTCTGTTGACCTGCAATGAATAGTGCATTATCAGTAAATCCAGCGGTAAGCGAGTTGCCTAACGACACGTAATTCGAGAAATCTGCACTCCCAGCAGTTAATTCAGGAAGTGGTTCGGCCACTGGTTCTTCTGGACCGAAATATTCATCATCCTCACAAGAAAGCATCCCGAGAGTTAATAATGACAAAAAGATGTATTTAATATTTTTCATAATCATATTTTCTATAAGTTATTTATTGTCCACGATAGGTAATAGATAGAACCGATGAGCGGCGTACCTATTGCAGTAAAATATTCATGACCTATGATGTTGGTTCCTCCCGCTTTGAATGTAGATTTTAAAGAGGGAACAGTCAGGCTAACTTGTGCATCCAATGTTTGGAAAGCAGGTACAACACCGTTTCCAAATGTTGCTTCCCAGAAGTAGGTGTCACTCCATCTCCATGCTAGGTTAAAGCCAAAATTCTCAAAAAGCTCTGTATGGCCAAAATTCACTTTGGCTTGATGTTCTGGCGTGTTAAAGCTCAGAAGAAAATCAGGGAATGATTCACGGTCAAAATCTTGTTGGGCATTGGTGTAACTACCACCTAAATCAAAACCGTTGAAAACTTTTGTGCTCAGACCAATTGACGCTCCAAATGAACTCACGTCAGCGTCAGTATTGGTATAAGTTTGATAGGTTACAAAGTCCCCATTAGCAATCGCCTGGGCTCCTGTGCCATCGAGAACGCTTCCGTAGAGCGGAGCTTGAACCACCTCACCAGAAATGAAGTCTCTATAGGTATTGTAGTATGCACTTGCATCAATAACCAACTTACCAATTTTACCTCTATAACCCACTTCAAACGAGGTGATTTGCTCTGGTTGAACCAGATCTGAATTCCCTATTCTTAAGTCTTCTTCATTTCCAGAGGCAATAAAAGCTCTAACCGAAGATGCTTGGTATGAGTTGTTGTAGGCAGCTCCACCGGTTTGAACAATTGATGAGGCCTGGCCCTGCGCTTGCCCTAAAGGGCTTACAGAGTAAGTTCTAACGTATCTGTCTAAATTATCTGGTGCCGAACCGACAAGTATAGCTCTACCAGCGTCCAACCCAATAAACAAATCTTGAGTCACGGGATTTCTAAAACCTGTTTGTACAGACCCACGTATATTATGATTTTGGTTGAGCGTCAAGCCCGCGGAAAATCTAGGGGAGACAAAACCATCAAAAAACTCATTTTTGTCATAACGAGCTGAACCAGTTAATTTCAAGGACATCTCATTGTCAAAATCAAATGTTTTTTGTAATTGAGTATAAAAACCAAATTCAGAATAGTCAATGGGCCCATCAACATCGGTATAGATAGTACCGTTAGAATTTAGCTCGTATCTTCTAAAAGACCCTCCAACTTGAATGTCGACTACATCCCACAAATGGCTGAAGTTATAGTTAGCATCTCCGTGGTAATATTTTGAATTATCTTGGAATCGAGATCCAACTGAAAGATCTGGATTACTGGTCACCTCATCGAAAACGGCTTGAAACTCTGGTGTACCCGGAATTAATCTACCAGTTTCTGCGGCAGCTCTCGCGGCGGCATGGGCTTCGGCATCAGTCGCACCACCGAGGGTAGCTCCTGCATAGGCGCCAATATAATCCCCAAACCAGTCTGCATCAGATTTCCAGGCTCTGTTGATGTTAATACCTGTAAATACCATATCATATGAATCCCCAGCTTTGTCAGATACTACGTATCCTCTTACAAAGAAGTTGTCGTTTCTCACTTCCAACTTATGTTGTTGCTGTGAAAAACCCTGAATGCTGTAACGGTTAGTTCCTTGGTAAATAGTACTACCTGTACCAAACTTACCAACGTATGAGATTTCAAAATCATTTTCCCAAGGTCTAAAGTAGAGCCCCCAGTCTGCTTTGATACTTTCTGCATTATAATTCGTTAAATCCTGCTCCCTGTAACCTGTTCTGCTCACTACTACATCAGGAATAATACCTAAACCTCCAGAAGCAGCTCGAATATTAGTTGAAACCTCGTCACCGTATACATTGAAGCCATCGTAATTAAGAGCATCTCTTGTGGCACCTCCTTCTGGTTTACCCGCAAAGTTATTTGCGGTCCAGTCAGTTCCCTTTAGCCAACCAAAGTTAACTTTAGCAGCAAATTTCTCACTAAATTTGTAAGCCGCTCTTATGCCCGAATCTCGATAGGTATTATCACCTCCAGCATCTTGCGAGGTAATTCCCTGTTTGTGATAACCCGATATTCCAGGGAAATCAAAAGGATTTTTACTTTGCATAAACAAAATACCATTAAAGGCATTTGCACCGTAAAGAGCAGAAGCAGCACCTGGCAGAAGCTCCACGCTCAAAACATCGGTCTCGTTCATCCCGACTAAATTTCCTATTGGGAAGTTAAGTGCCGGAGCTGAATTATCCATACCATCGACTAATTGCATGAATCGCGTATTGGCAAATGTTGCAAAACCTCTCGTGTTGACCGATTTGAACGTTAAACTGTTAACGTTGACATCAACGCCTTTAAGTTGTTCCAGCCCATCATAAAAGCTAGTGGAGGCCGTGTTTTGAATTTCCTTCAATCCAAAGCGTTCTACCGTTACTGGAGATTCAAAAATTCTTTCAGGCGTTCTTGAAGCCGATATGACTACCTCATCAAGCGAAGTTCCCTCAACCATTGTAATATCAATAGTTTGGTTGTTAGAGGTAACTTCCTTTTCGACTGTTTCAAAACCTACGCTACTAATTTGAATAGTAAATGGAGGGTCTTGATCAACAGTAAGTGTGTACTGGCCATCAAAATCTGAAATGGTTCCAGAAGTCGTACCAACAATAATTATGTTGGCACCGGGAAGAGGTTGACCACTGTCGTCAACGACCTTTCCTTTCACCGTTGTCTGTGCAAAAGAAAAGGCACAACAGAACAACAGAATAGTTTTGAGAATTGTCTTCATTATTGGGAATTAGTTAATTTGATAGGGGCAATATAAATAATTATGTGCTATTGAAATGAAAATTCTTCATTAATATATGCACGCATAATAATTTTTAACAAAAAAGACGGCTTATTTTTAGGTTTCAGTCAATAAAAACAGACTGAAAATGAATATTTTGTATTCAAAGACCGTATGCTCGAATAGAATGAAATAATATTATTCTACTGTAACGGCCTTTGCTAAATTTCTCGGTTGATCAACATTTTTGCCGAGCATCAAGGCAATATGGTAAGAAAGTAATTGAAGCGGAATTGTAGTAAGTAATGGTGTTAAGGATTCTATTGTTTCAGGCACTTCGATCACGTGGTCTGCCAATTCCCTCACCTGAGAATCCCCCTCTGTGACGATGCCAATAATTTTTCCTTTTCTAGACTTGATTTCCTGGATATTACTTACAACCTTTTCATAATGCCCTTTTTTGGTTGCAATTACGACAATTGGCATATTCTCGTCAATCAGGGCTATAGGGCCATGTTTCATTTCTGCTGCAGGATAGCCTTCTGCATGAATATAAGATATTTCTTTAAGCTTTAAGGCGCCCTCTAAAGCAACCGGAAAGTTATAACCCCTGCCTAAATAGAGGAAATTTTTGGCGTCTTTATAGATTTCAGATATTGTTTTTGCGTAGTCATCAGATTCTAAAGCCTTTCTAACTTTGTCTGGTATAAGTTCCAATTCAATAAGATGGTGTCTATAATCTGAACTTGAAATTGTCCCCTTTGCTCTCGCAAGTCTGAGCGCAATAAGTGTCAAAACCGTAATTTGGGTTGTAAATGCTTTGGTTGAGGCAACTCCAATTTCTGGTCCTGCGTGTGTGTAGGCACCAGCATGGGCTTCTCTAGCAATGGAGGAGCCAACAACATTACAAACACCAAAAACAAAAGCTCCTCTAGATTTAGCCAATTTTATGGCGGCAAGTGTATCTGCGGTTTCACCAGATTGGGAAATTGCGATAACTATGTCGTCCTCGCCTATTACGGGATTTCGGTATCTAAATTCAGAGGCGTATTCAACTTCAACTGGTATTCTAGCCAAATCCTCAAAGATATACTCAGCGACCAAACCAGCATGCCAAGATGTACCACAAGCTACTATTATAATTCGCTCAGCATTGAGAAAACGTTTCATATTATTCTCAATACCAGACATTTTAATAATGCCTTCATTACTTAATAACCTACCACGAAACGTATCAAATATCGCGCTGGGCTGTTCGTAAATTTCTTTCAGCATGAAGTGCTCATAACCACCTTTTTCAATCTGCTCCAAATTCAATTTTAGCTCTTGAACATAGGGGTCAACCAAAGAATCATCTTTAATCTTTCGGATTTTAAGATCCTTACCACTTCTCACAATTGCCATTTCCTCATCTTCGAGATAAATGGCATTTTTTGTATATTCAATGAAGGGAGAAGCGTCGCTTGCTATAAAAAATTCATTATCACCAATACCAATTGCCAATGGGCTTCCCAATCTGGCCACAACAATTTCATTGGGTTTATTTTTATCAAAAACAGCAATAGCATAAGCTCCAACTACTTGATTTAGTGCTATTTGAACTGCCTTGCCAAGTTTGGTATTTTCGTTTTTCTTAACGTCCTCAATTAGATTGACCAATACCTCAGTATCTGTATCTGATTTGAAGGAGTAGCCACGCTTAATTAATTCAATTTTGAGGGATTCGTAATTTTCTATAATCCCATTATGGATAATGACTAAATCGCCAGAGTTTGAATAATGTGGATGGGAGTTCACATCATTGGGTACACCGTGTGTTGCCCAACGGGTATGGCCTATACCAACGGTACCTTTAGTGGAAATCTCAGTATCTACTCGGCTTTCAAGGTCAGCGACCTTACCTTTCGTTTTGGCAAGTCTTATATCCGTACCATCATATAATGCAATACCGGCACTATCATAACCACGATACTCCAATCTTTTTAGGCCTTTCAATATAATTGGGTATGCTTCCCTGTGACCAATATAACCTACAATTCCGCACATAACTTATTCAGTATCTGGTTCTGTATAAAATACCTCTAAATATAGTTTTTTATCTTCGTTGATGGTATTGTTTCCAAAAATGACGGTACTTCTTGGGTAAACAACAGAGCTCACAGGTACTCTTACATCGGAGTCGTCATTGGTCAATACATCATATTGTGGCGAATTAAGCTCTAAGTCAACATTTGCTGAAACAGCTAACCCCAACTTTACATTTGGGAAATCATTAATCAAAAGATTATTGATATGGTTAGTGATTCGCATTTTATAACTAATACCGTTACCGCTTTCATCTCGCTCTAAAATACCCAGATGATTAGCGTTTGAAAATTGCGGGAATGAGGTGACTCTCGCATCTGGGTCATAGTCTGCTAAAACAAAATTATTTGTTGCGTCAAATAAATATAAACGGTCAGGTTCTTCTCCATTAATTAAATCCTGATTTACGTTAAAAACTAGATTTGCCTCGTTTACTAGTCTTTTGCTTCTAATAAAGTTACCGTCCTCTGTTTCTACGAAAAATTCCTTAAATTTTTCAAAGGCATTTATAGCAGGAACATCATCTATGGTATCACCATTAAATAACAGAATTTCGGCGTAGGATCCTTGTTGCCCCTTTAAAAAGAGATTTTCGTCTCCAGTAACGTCATTCCCATCTTGAATGGTAAAATCATTTTCCAAGAAATTCACGATGTTCGACGAACTATCATTATTATTAAAATTTAGAACGTAAGTTGAATTAATTCGGTCCCCTTCAGTATTTGTATTATCTCTAGTATAATGAAGCGTTATGTTTGCACCGGCAGCCCTTAAATTTAGAAGAATCATGTTGCCATCATTTGAACCATTTAAGGCTTCGGCTTTTAAATAGATACCTCTAAAGTAATTTTTAAAATTAGCCTGAGTGCTCAATTCAGCTTCGCCTTCAATATCTATAATCTTCTGTTGCCAATATGGATTGTTCAATTTTAGTCTTAATGCTGGTTCAATCACTGTAACCACATCATTCTCCCCGATTAACTCAAAGGTTTCGTTGCTTGGAAAGTATGGATTTATCACTGATGTTTCTGGATTATTTAATGCAATAGGTATGGGCGTACCTTCCAATTGGCTAATGCTTATCTCATCGATTCCAGTTTGTCTATTTGAGTAGTAGATTTGAGGTTCATCGATGTCATCTCCCGATGGATTTATATTTCTTAAAAAATAGTTGCTTTCAAAAAGAGATATATTAATTGCTTCTGTTCCAAATACGCTATCCAAATCATATTCTGCCACACCTTCTTCCGTAAAACTGGTAAGTGTACTGAAATAAGGTATTGTAAGTACCACAGAATCAAGACTGGTATTTTCACCGAAGTCAGGAGCAAAAGTGGAGATGTTAAGTTCTGTAACCAAACTAGCAGTGGTTGTGCCAAAATTAGGGTCTTTATAAACTCCAAAGGCATTTACAGGAAGAGCATTTGTTTGAACAGGTCCTAATGCTTTAGTGTAGGCAATTACGTCAAATATACTGTCATTAGTACTAAAATGAGCAGCATTATCTCTATTTATTGTATCTGATTCTAAGTCTGTAAAATCCTTGTCGCAAGCAATAAAGCTACTAATTATCAAAGCTATAACCGTAAAGTTATAAAGTGCTTTTTTATTCTTTTTCATTTAAGGGCAATTAATTACTTAGTACTTTGGTGGTGTAAAATTCAGAATATTGTTCGGCAAAGTCATCAATTGGATGGAAATCCAAAATAGGTTGGTTGATAGATTTCAAATGATTTTCAATTTCTTCAGGGAGTTCTTCAGACCCTCTAATAATCGCATCTGAGTGGTCAATGGCCACTTTCATTAAATTATTGAACGTTGGATTTTTCAAAGGCTCGATATTACTCTCTTCAAGGTTGTCAAACTTAATTTTATTCACCATACTTTTATCTAACGTCCCTTCAAAGGTTTGATTGTACACAGATGTCACTATTTTACTTTCAGTGAACAGGGGTTCATTTTTATAAAAATCTTTAAGGTAAAGCGGTAGTAGAGAAGCTAACCAACCATTGACATGAATAATATCTGGTGCCCAATTCAATTTTTTTACAGTTTCAATCACACCTTTAGCAAAGAAAATCGCTCGCTCATCATTGTCAGGAAAAAGTTTGCCATTCTCATCGGTTAAGGTCGCCTTTCTTTTAAAATACTCTTCATTGTCAATAAAGTATACCTGAATTCTTTCTTTAGGAATAGATGCTACCTTGATAATCAGGGGCATGTCTAAATCATTTATCACTAAATTAATACCAGAAAGTCGAATAACTTCGTGTAATTGATGTCTCCTCTCATTGATATTCCCGTATCGTGGCATAAATATTCGTATCTGCCCACCTTGCTTATTTACCATTTTTGGAGCCTCAAACGACATTGAGGATATTTCTGTTTCAGGCAAGTATGGTACCACTTCAGACGACACGTAAAGAATTCGTTTATCTTTCATTCTTTGTTCAATTGTTCAATTAATAAGATTTCATTCCCGATTTAAAAAATAAAATTGGTTTTAAAAACCAATCTTACACCGATTCTAAATCGTTTCCTTTATCACTGAATTAGAGATAAAAACATGCAAAATTACAAAAATTTATGAGGATTGCCAGTAAAATCTTAAGTTTGCGGCCTGTTAAACTTTTGTTACCACATGACCGTTTTTGAGGATAAAAAAGCCCTTTCCAGCTATCTTGAGAGATTGAATTCTAAGAAAACTTCAATTGGTCTTGTTCCAACAATGGGAGCGCTACATGACGGCCATGGCACTCTGGTTCAATATGGTTTGAGGGATAATGAGATTGTTGTTGTTAGCATATTTGTAAATCCTACCCAATTTAATAATAGCCATGATTTAACTAATTATCCGCGTAATCTTAAAAGAGATACAAATTTTCTAAAGACGATTTCTAATGAAAAAATCATCGTCTATGCCCCATCAATAGCCGATATTTATGGTAATAAGACTGAATCTGAACGTTTTGATTTTGATGGATTGGAAAATGAAATGGAAGGCAGGTTTAGACCGGGACATTTTGACGGTGTTGGTACTATTATCAAAAGACTTTTTCAAATAATCAAACCAAACAGAGCTTACTTTGGAGAAAAAGACTACCAACAATTGATGATTGTTAAAAAATTGGAGTCCAAATATCGATTGGGGGTTGAAATCAAGGGTTGTCCCATATTTCGAGCTGAAGATGGTTTGGCAATGAGTTCAAGAAATGAACGGCTTACTTTATCCCAGAGAAAAGCTGCACCATTCATATATCAAACGCTTCGAACTGCCAAGAAAAAATTTGGCACAGAAAGTGCAACAAGAGTTAGAGAATGGGTGGTGGGTCAATTTAAGGAAAATGACATTTTAGAGCTAGAATATTTTATTATAGCAAACTCAAAAACCTTGAAGGCCATTGAGCGTAAATCAACCAAAAACAAGTATCGCGCTTTTATCGCGGTTTTTGCTGGAGATGTACGTCTTATTGATAACATTGCCCTAAATTAATTATCTTTATATCATGCAAATTCAGGCAGTTAAATCTAAAATACATCGTGTAAAGTGTACTGGTGCAGACCTCAACTATATTGGTAGTATCACCATTGATGAGGATTTAATGGATGCAGCAAACATTATACAAGGAGAGAAGGTACAGATTGTGAACAATAATAACGGCGAGCGATTAGAAACTTATGCCATACCTGGCCCAAGAAATAGTGGCGAAATCACTTTAAATGGTGCCGCTGCACGAAAGGTTGCTGTTGGTGATGTGCTCATTTTAATAACCTATGGATTTATGAGCATTGAAGAAGCTAAAGCCTTTAAACCTTCACTCGTATTTCCAGATGAGGAGACAAATCTTCTAAAGTAATATTTTGGCAGTAAAATTTCCAAAAGCCCTAAAAATAGTAATCCCCTTATTCTTAGGCGTGGCCTTGGTTTGGTACTCTTTCACGATAGTACCATTGAACGAATTGTTAGAGTATTTTGAAAAGGCCAATTATTTGTACGTAGCCCTGGGTTTAACATTTGGTCTTTTGAGTCATTTGTCAAGAGCTTATCGTTGGAAGTTTTTAATTGAACCACTCGGTTATAGTTTGAGATTGCCTAATAGTATCATGGCGGTTTTTTCAACCTATTTAATAAACTATACAATACCCAGGGCAGGTGAGGTTATGAGAGCCACTATTTTGGCTAATTATGAAGGTGTTCCCTTCGAAAAGGGCTTTGGAACAATCGTCTCAGAACGGATTGCTGATTTAATGGTAATGCTCTGTATCATCGCGATAACCTTGGCTATCGAATTCGATTTTATTTATCAGTTTCTGATCGATAGATTTGATTTTGGAAAATTACTGGGTATTGGAGTATTAATGCTTATCATGGTACTTGCGGTATTCTTTCTACTTAGAAAGGGAAAATCAAAACTTGCTTTCAAATTGAGACATTTTATTAGTGGGCTCATTGAAGGGGTCTTAAGCATCCTAAAAATGAAAAGAAAGGGTGCATTTATCTTTCATACATTTTTTATTTGGATAATGTATTTACTCATGTTTTATGTCACAACCTTTGCGCTTCCAGAGACGTCAAATTTGCCAGTTGTCGCTATTTTAATTGGATTTATCGCAGCAAGTTTCAGTATTGCTGCAACTAATGGCGGAATTGGCTCCTATCCTTATGCAGTTTATCTTGCGTTTTCCCTTTTTTCAATCGAAAAAGGACCAGCAATTGCTATAGGCACCATAATCTGGTCATCACAGACTTTAATGATTATTGTTCTCGGTGGTCTTTCTTTAATTTTTTTACCAATTTATAATAGAACTAAATAATTCTTTAACTTGTGGCCTAAATTTTTCGCCTACTCACAGTTTTAAACCTACTCAAAATGAACAGGTTATTTTGCTTTTTTATCGTATTAGTCATAAATAATAGTGTCGTTGCCCAAGTCATCTACGAAACCATAGAATCTTCAAAACTGGGAGAGTCTAGGGAAATTAAAATACAATTACCAAGAGGTTATGACCCTGATGGGGATATTATTTATCCATTATTTGTTGTTTTGGATGGTGATTACCTTTTTGAGCCTGTTATTGGTAACGTAGACTATCACTCCTATTGGGGTGATATGCCAAAATCAATTGTTGTAGGTGTCAACCAAAGTGAAACCAGAAACAATGATTTATCGTACAGCGGAGAAACTTATTTCCCGTCAAATGAAGGTTCTAGATTCTTCGAATTTGTGAGCATGGAGGTAATACCCTATGTTAACGAACAATATTTGACATCAGAATTTAGAATCGTAGTGGGCCATGATTTGAGTGCCAACTTCTTGAATTATTATCTTTTCAAGGAAAAACCGTTGTTTAGAGGATATATTTCATTAAGCCCAGATTTGGCTCCAGAAATGGCTAATCGCTTGATTGAAAGACTCACTACCACCCAAGAAGATGCGTTTTATTACATGGCTACTGGTACTGAGGATGTTGACCGGCTTAAGCAAAGCATAATTGAATTGGATAATGGCTTAAAAGTTATAGAAAACCCTAAACTTCACTACCGGTTTGATAATTTTGAAGATGCAGACCACTATTCTCTAGTAGGTCTTGGTATACCAAAGGCCATAAATGAAATATTTAGTCTTTTTCGCCCTATAAACAAAGCAGAATATAAAGATAAGATTCTCACTTTTGAAGGTAGCCCTTTTGAGTATTTAGTCAAGAAATACGAGGATATTGAATTGTTCTATGGTTTTGAAAAGAAAGTAGTAGAAAATGATCTTCGAGCCATTGCAGCGGCGTCTAAAAAGAAAAATGACGTAGAGTCTATGAAAGAATTGTCAAAATTGGCCAGAAAAGAATTTTCTGAGTCTATGATAAGCGCCTACTATCTTGGTCAATACTACGAAATGGATGGCAATATGAAAAAGGCGCTTCAAAATTACCAGTCGGGTTTATTGCTTAAGGAATCTGAATTTATTACCAAGGACATGCTTCTCGATAAAATTTACGATTTAAAAGAGTAAAATAAGCCCTCTAAATGCATTTCATCGAAAAAATTGGCATTTAAGCTTATTTTTCTTATCTTTACAATCCCAATTTAACCTACTTAACCATGAAAAAAGTATTACTTTTTACTTTTTCTCTATTGATTTGTGGTATTGTCTCATCCCAAGTGAAGCGTGAGATATTTGAGTCAAGAAAACTCAAATCCAATAGGGAACTAAAGATAAAACTTCCAGATAATTACAATCCAGATTCAGAATTAAAGCATCCTGTCATCATTGTTTTCGATGGTGAATATCTCTTTGAGCCGGTTGCTGGTCAAACAGATTTCCAAACCCATTTTGACGAAATGCCAAAATCAATCGTTGTTGGGATTGTACAAGGTAAAGCAAGATTTTATGATTCCTATTACGATGAGGTTACTGGACTGCCCTTCGAGTCCGGTAAGCGTTTTTATGATTTCGTAGCCGAAGAATTGATTCCTTATATTGATAGTAGTTATAATACCAGTAAGTTTCGAGTCGCTGTCGGTCATAATTTAATGGGTAATTTTATTAATGCCTTTTTAATGGCTGAAGCACCGCTCTTCCAAGCCTACATAAATTTAAGTCCTGATTTTCAAGGAACGATGGGGCAGAACGTCGCTAAGCGCCTTGGGTTTTTGGAAAATGATATTTTTTATTATTTGGCCACCTCAGATGGCGATATTAAGCGCATTAATAAGTCTATTCACGAAACCAATAATGCCATTCAATCTTTAGAACAATTACAATTGACCTATTATTTTGACGAGTTAAAGGGTGACACCCATTACGGTTTGGTGACAGGAGCTTTATCCAAAGCCATGGATAAAATTTTCGAGCTGTATAAACCGTTGGATGAAAAGGAAATTGAAGAAAAAATAATGCCTTATGAAGGCACCTTGGATGATTACATTACAGACCGTTATGAACGCATTGATGAACTTTTTGGTATAACTAAACCGATATCTGAGATTGAATTTGATCAATTAGTTGAAGTTGCTGAACGCCGGGAAGACCTAGAATCCATATATAAAATAGGTAAGCTGGCTAATAAGCAAAATCCCGAATCTCTTATTGGTAATTATTACATGGCACAACATGCCGAAAAGGTAGGTAAGACCAAACGTGCAAGGAAATACTATGAATCTGCTTTGTCTTTGAAAGAAAGCGATAAAATTGATAAGGATTTCATTAAATCAAGATTGGATGAATTAATGAAAGATAAAAATGACGATAGCGAAGTAGCTGTTGAAGAATTAGAAAAAGATTATGAAGAAGAACAATAGAAAGTATATACTAGCAACAGATTATTTTTTTGAGTGGGCGTATAACAGGTGCAAATGTTATCTAAATAACGAGCTACACTCTAAAATAGTAGCAATTAAATTGATTTCTCTTTTTACGTGGTTTAAGGATGTCAACTGAAAAAGAATTAATTTTGGTCAATAATTATGGCGGCCAAATTAAAAACTACCTTTTTTTGTCAAAACTGCGGTGCCCAATACTCTAAGTGGCAAGGACAGTGTACTTCATGTAAAGCATGGAACACCATTACCGAGGAGGTCATCCAAAAACCTGAAAAAAGTGATTGGAAAACGCCAACCTCTAGGCCCAAGCGTACTTCAAAACCTTTATTGATAAATGATATTGACACTTCTGAAGAAGCACGTCTCGATACTTTAGATAACGAATTTAATCGGGTGCTTGGTGGAGGTGTTGTCCCAGGTTCCTTAATACTTCTTGGAGGTGAGCCAGGTATTGGTAAAAGCACCTTGCTGCTTCAGATTTCTCTAAAGTTACCTTACAAAACACTCTATGTTTCTGGTGAGGAAAGCCAAAAACAAATCAAGATGCGAGCCGAGCGCATTAATCCAGATAATAGCAATTGTTATATTCTAACTGAAACCAAGACTCAGAATATCTTTAAGCAAATAGAAGCGCTCGAGCCAGATATCGTCATTATTGATTCTATTCAAACCCTTCATAGCGACTATATTGAATCTTCAAGTGGTAGTATTTCCCAAATTAAAGAGTGTACTACAGAACTTATAAAATTTGCTAAAGAAACGGCAACTCCCGTAATATTAATTGGTCATATCACCAAAGAAGGAAATATTGCAGGGCCAAAAATCCTGGAGCATATGGTAGATACCGTGCTTCAGTTTGAGGGTGATCGCAACCATGTGTTTAGAATATTGCGAGCTAATAAAAACCGTTTTGGCTCCACCAATGAACTTGGTATTTACGAAATGCAAGGCTCAGGCCTGCGAGAAGTAACAAATCCATCAGAAATTTTAATTGCTCCTAAAGATGAAGCGCTTTCCGGTAATGCAGTTGCCGCCACTTTAGAAGGGATGCGACCGTTAATGATAGAAGTTCAGGCCTTGGTTAGTACTGCAGTTTACGGTACACCACAGCGCAGCGCAACTGGTTTCAACGCCAAGCGTTTAAATATGCTTTTGGCAATTCTTGAAAAACGTGCTGGATTTAGACTGGGGGCAAAAGACGTCTTTTTAAATATTACTGGGGGTATTAGCGTTGACGATCCGGCGATTGATTTAGCAGTTGTAGCAGCTATATTATCCTCCAATGAAGACCAGGCACTGCCAAATAATGTCTGCTTCGCCGCAGAAGTAGGTCTTTCAGGAGAAATTAGACCCGTACAGCGGGTTGAACAGCGTATCTTAGAGGCAGAAAAACTCGGTTTTGAAATTATTTTTGTTTCAAAATACAGTAAGGTTGGCATAAATAGCACCGCCATTAAAATCGAGCTGATTTCCAAAATTGAAGATCTCGTAAAATTTATTGTTTGAAATAAGACGGTAGATTCAAATTTGGCTGAGCTATATAAATTCTTCCTTACTGAAGAATATTAATATTTTCTTAATATCTTTTATACATTAAAAAGCGGGAACTAAATTATCTTAGATATCAAATTATGCAATAGCATTGTTTTTTTATGTGAATCATTTAATTTAAATAAAATTTGAAACCAATGAGAAAACTAATCACGATAATTCTAACAGTACTTCTATTGTCTTGTGGAGGTTCAAAAACGGTTCGACAGTCTGAAAAAGTCCTAAAGGGTAACTGGACGTTAACCAAAATCACTTATAGCAAAACGGGAGATTACAATGTTACTTTATTAAACGATACTTCGAAGGAATGCTTCGAGAACAGCCAGTGGCAATTTGTACCTAACAACAATACCGGAATTTATAGCATTATTAATTCTAATTGTAATACGGGTGACAGAAATTTCAACTTTACAATTCAAGAGGTGGACGAATCAACTGGGCTTTACAATTTCTTGCTCAAACCTACCAACGAGAAAGGAAAATCAGAAACCAATCAAGGATTCAGGCTCAAATTGACCCAGCTTTCTGATAATAATATGCAATGGCAGCAAACCGTGCGGGTAGATGGCACGCCTTTTATTATTAATATGAATTTTATTAAAGCGCAATAATCATGAAGACAATAAAACAAATTTCGATTTTAGCATTTTCAATAATGCTCGCTATAAGTTTAAGTAACTGTAAGGCGATTAACAATGCAAATAAGAAACAAAAAGGCGCAGTTATAGGAGCAACAGGAGGCGCAATTCTAGGAGCTATAATTGGAAATAACGTCGGTAAAGGAGGTAATGGTGAACTTGGCGCAGTAATCGGTGGCGTAATTGGCGGTGGTGCAGGGGTACTGATTGGTAATAAAATGGACAAACAGGCGCAAAAAATTGAAGAGGAAATCCCGGGAGCACAGGTTGAGCGTGTTGATAATGGTATAGTTGTTACTTTCGATGAAAATAGTGGCGTTAACTTTGATACCAATAAATCTACGTTGACACCAAATTCCGTTGAAACACTAAACAAATTAGCTGGGGTTTTTAAAGAGTTTTCAGACACAAAAATCTTGGTTGTTGGACATACAGACAATGTAGGTGCAGAAGATTATAACATGACACTTTCAAAACAACGTGCTTATACCGTGAGAGATTATCTTGTTGGTCAAGGGTTGAGTCAAGGCCGTTTTACGACCAATTGGTTCGGGGAGTCCCAACCTAAATATGATAATACAACCGCTGCGGGCAGAGCAAAGAACCGAAGAGTAAATGTCGCAATCATTCCAAATGAAGACATGATTGAAGAAGCAAATCGCGAAGCGAATAAAAACTAAAATAAATACTATTTTCTAGAGCCCTGTAAACCTAGTTTACGGGGTTTCTTTTTTAGGCTTATGCATATTGGAAATTACTATTTTTGAACCTTAAATAATACTGTTGTCCCAGCATTTAAAAATCGCTTTCCACCCAATTTATAAACACCCGCTTCCGGAAGGGCACAGATTTCCGATGCTTAAGTACGAACTTTTACCTGAACAATTAATTTACGAGGGTACCTGCACCAGTGATAACTTTTTTGAACCTGAAACACCTAACGATGACCATATACTGCGAGTTCACACAAAGTCTTATTTTGAAGATTTAAACAACCTGACCCTAAACAAGCGCGCAGAACGAAAATTGGGATTCCCGTTAAGTCAAGAGTTGGTTCAGCGTGAGGTTATTATTGCAGATGGTACGATCAAAGCCAGTGAATTTGCAATTAAAAACAACATTGCCATGAACATTGCTGGTGGTACGCATCATGCGTACTCAGACCGTGGCGAGGCTTTTTGCTTATTGAACGATCAGGCCATTGGCGCGAGATATCTTCAAGAGAAGAAAATTGCAGAAAAAATCTTAATTGTTGATTTAGACGTTCATCAGGGAAACGGTACAGCAGAAATTTTCGCAAATGACCCAACCGTCTTCACATTTTCTATGCACGGTAAGGGGAACTACCCTTTTAAAAAAGAAAAAAGCGATTTGGATATCGCATTGGAAAACAACACCGATGATGAAACTTATCTAAATTTACTTTATCAAACACTTCCGAAATTAATCGCTCAAGAACGACCAGATTTTATTTTTTATTTATGCGGGGTGGATGTTGTAGCTTCAGATAAGTTGGGGAAACTGGGTATGACGGTTGAAGGCTGCAAGCAGCGTGACAAATATGTACTTGAAACTTGCAAATCCGAAAAAATCCCAGTAATGTGCAGTATGGGAGGCGGCTATTCCCCAGATATTAAAATAATCATTGAGTCCCACGCCAATACCTTCAGATTAGCACAGGACATTTTTTTCTAATTAGCAATTCTGTTTTTTTAAGCTGAATTTCTACTCGCATTAATATTTCCGAAGAGAGAACGGGTAACAATTTTCTCAAAGACATCAATTTGCGCTTGATCCTTAACCTCCGCTTTCTCCAGTTCCTGAATTTTTTTAAGTGCATACTGCTGGATGGTTAGTAGCGGTAAAACTATGGACTCTCTAACGTCAATTGAAGCTTTCCCTGCTGGTTCATCTTCCATGAGTTCTTTTGAGCCAGTCAATTTCAGCAATAATCGCTTTGAGATTTTATACTCATCGTGGATGATGTGCCAAAATTCGCCAAACTCCTCATCATCTGCCATGTATTTTGTCAAATCAAAAAAGGACTTCGATAAGGACATCATACTGTTTTGAATTAAGGTTTTAAAGAAATTTGAGCTGTTGTAAAATTTAATGACCTTGTCAAATTCGCCTTTATCCTCATATTGTTTTAAAGCAGTACCAACTCCAAAAAAACCAGGCACGTTTTGTTTTAACTGACTCCAACTGCCCACAAATGGGATTGCCCTAAGATTTTCAAAAACCAATTTATCACTATTGCCACGTTTAGATGGGCGACTACCGATATTGGTCTTAGCGTAATATTTTAAGGTACTCATTCGCTCCAAATAGGGAACAAACATGGGATGGCTTTTAAAATTTGAATAAGTTTTGTAACTCAATTCAGCCAAGTCATCCATGACTTTTACATTTTCCGGGCTCATGGCTAAATTAGTCTCATTCAATCGGTTGAGAATGCCTGAACTAATTAGTTGTTCTAAATTATACTGCGAAGAATCCAAGGTGCCAAAATTAGAACTAATGGTCTGTCCTTGAATCGTCAATTGCACTTCCTTATCCTCAATAGTTGGGCCTAGTGACGCATAAAATTGATGGGTTTTACCACCACCTCTAGCTGGGGGGCCTCCCCTACCATCAAAGAATATCACGGTGACATCGTATTTTCTGGATACTTCGGTAAGGCGTTCTTTCGCTTTAAAGATACCCCAGTTGGCCATGAGATAACCGCCATCCTTGGTGCCATCGCTAAAACCAAGCATGATGGTCTGTTTGTTGCCGCGTTTTTTTAAGTGGGCAGCATAGTGCGAATTGGTGTAAAGTTCTTCCATCACTTGGGGCGCGTTTTCCAAATCAGTAATGGTTTCGAAAAGTGGGCCGATATCCACTGGCATGTCGTCATGAAAGGCCACAATTTTTAGCATGGCAAATAGTTGCATGACATGTAAAGTGGATTGATTATTACTTATGATATAACGATTTGCCGCTGGCTCCCCATTGACTTCTTGAATTGTTTTTATGGCCTGCATAGTCCTTAAGGTTTTGATGACGGTTTCATCCTCAAAAATGGAAAGGTCAACTTTGCCTTTTATTTCAGAAAGTAGCTTGATTTGTTCCTTTTCCGATAGGTTGTGATAATTCTGTGGGAAAATATCGCTACCCGTTTCAATCAATTTATCGACCATAGCGTTGAAGACTGCGGCGTGTGCCCTACTGTCCTGACGCACATCCAAGGCTCCGAAATGAAAACCGAACAAATGAATTTTATTCAATAAACTTTTAATATCCTGAAGGTAAAGCGACTGGTGCTGCTCTACTACAATAGATTTTATATCCTCTAGTTCTGAAGTAAAATGTTCTAAGGAGATTTCGGCATGTTCTAGTGAGGTGAAAGCAACATAAAGTTGCTTTTCTAATTTGGTGATGCGCTCTCCAATATCTTGAAAAGTCAATTTTCGCTTTAAACGACGAATATCTCGATAGTAATTTTTAAGGACGGCCTCCTTTAGTCTTGAGGCTACCTTGATTGTTGTTTCGGGTGTAACGAAAGGGTTACCATCGCGATCACCACCTGGCCAAAATCCGATATTGATGATATCGTTATCTACTTTTTTGCCTTCGAAGATATTCTCCTGAATATAGTCGTAAATGCTTCCAAAGGAATAATAAAAAACATGCTCTAAATACCATATAAGGCTAACAGCCTCATCGTAGGGTGTTGGTTTTTTCTTTTTAAAGAATGGCGTTTTACCGAGTTGCGCCAAAAGGTCATTTATTTTTAAAAGGTCGTTTTGTTTTATGGCCTCGGTAAGGTCGGTTATGATGCCCAAAACACTACCTGGATAAAATTGGGTGGGGTGGGCAGTCAGGACAATGCGCACCTTAAATTCTTCGAGGTATTGTTGCAGTGCTTCAAGTTTATTTTCAGAAGTTGCTTTTTCCTTTAAACTTCTAAGCGTACCAATGCCGTCCATATTATTGACTATGGGAAAAGCAGCGTCTTCAATGGCATCAAACAATACCACTTGGCGCTCGATGTATTGAATAAACTGAAACAGTAAATTTATCTGGCTCTCCTTGGAGCGCTGCCCTTGATATTTCTTGAAAAAACTCTCAACGATTGTTTTAGGCGTCTCTCCGTTTGCAAAGCCGTTTTGGCAGGTATCATGAAATAAGGGCAACAACGCCCCTGTTTTGGTTATGGTATCAAATGGTAAAGTCATAAATATGCTATTATAGATTTGATATTTAGACAATACATTTTGGTTGAATCGCTTCAGTTTTGGTTGTATGGGCATAGTACTAATTTTTTATAAAGATAACATTGTGCGAATATTGATTGATTGACTTCAAAAAATTAACGAAATATTAAAATGTTGTTGGTTCATCAAATAAAACTTAACTTGTTGTAAATATTGATTTTATTGGTAAAATACAATAAACTTTTCGGTGCTATGAAGAAACCTAGTTGCTTAAGGAATTATCTTTATTTGTTTTGCGGTTTCTTGCTTATCATCTTTCCTTCCAAATCTTTTTCACAAGATAATTTTCTTTTTTTTCAGATTCTAGACCAAAAAAGCCAGCAGCCAGTTGTCTTTGCAACTGTGGAAATAAAATCTGAAGGACGGGGTACCATAGCCGATGAAAATGGAATGTTTAAGGTTCCTGCTGAATTTAAACAAAAGAAAATGACAGTCTCTTGTATTGGCTACTACACCAAGACCCTCACAATTACAGGAACAGGGAATAAAGAGATTTCTAAGATACTGTTAGCTCCAAAAACCGAAATTTTGGATGTTGTAACGATCACCGCCAAGAACAAGAGCTACGAGGTCATAAAAAAGGCCGATGAAATCGTTAAAAAATCAATCCAGAATCTTCTTCTGAATTTTCCAACCCAACCTCATTCTTATACAGGTTATTACAGGGATTATCAATATGTAAACGACCAATATTTTAACTTAAACGAGGCCATAATAAAAGATTATGATGCTGGTTTTCATTCCAATAAAATATTTGATAAGGGAAACAGAACAGCATTGTACACTTACTCTAGAAATGATGATTTTCCAGTTGATGAAGGACTATTAATCCCCTACCAGGCAGATAGTAAGAAGTTCATTGAGAGTTCTTCAATTTCTGGATTTGGAGGGAATGAATTAACAATTTTAAATATTCACAATGCCATTAGAAGATTTGATAAAAACTCCTTTTCTTTTGTTTATGTCTTTAGAAAAGATTTTCCCTATAATCATCAATTTAGAATTCAATCTGTAGTTGAAATCAATGACACACCCATGTACAAAATAGCGTTTTATGCGCTTGAGAATGTGGTTGGAGCCTACCATAAGGCAGACGGTTACATTTATATAGATTGTAAGGATTTTGGCATTCACAAATTCGAGTATTTTGGATATCTAAAAAAGGAGGAAGACCCTCTTTATGCCCTTACCGTTGAATATAAAACCAAAGATGACCGTTACTATTTAAACTACATTTCATTTTATAATAAGTTCAAAGCTAAAAGCTCTAAATCCTTTAAAATCTCCACCACCGTTGTGGATAGTGAAAATACGCAAATCGTTATTGCGTTCAATCAAGAAATTGACAAGAAAAGTCTTAGAAAAAATTCTCAAATAAAAGTAAAGGGTAATGGTAAAAAAATCAAGACAACTGATTTTAAATTTATTAGTGAAAAGGAGATTGCCATTTCTGTGAATGACTTTGCTCAAGTTGAGACGGCCTATTTTGATGATTTACTTGAAATTGACGTTAAAAGGGTGAAGGATGTTGCCGGCCGAAGATTAAATCAAATTGATGTTATAGATGCAAAGCAATACCGGGAGTTTTTTGTTCAAGAGGTCAAAATCAAGGACGAACCATCAAAGAATCTCAAATATTTAAATACTCTCGAAGATTTAAATAGCGCACCATTAAATCCTGATAAAGACATAGAAAAAAGCTTTTGGATTAACTCTCCGCTCATCAAATCAAAATGAAAGTAATGATTAAATAACCCAATAAACCATTTGAATTATGAAAACTTCCGTTCTTGCCATTTTATTATTTTCTTTTTTTTCAGTTTCCCTTTTCGGTCAATCTGGAGATGGCGAAGTTCTCATAGAGGGTTTTGAGCGCTACGTGAAACTTCCGCGTGAGGTTGCCTACACGCACCTAAACAAAGATACCTATGTTGTTGGTGAGGACATCGCTTTTAAGACCTATCTTTTTGACAAGAACAGTAGGTCGCTCTCAGACGCCTCAAAGATTATCTATTGCACCCTTGAGGATTTGGACGGAAACGTTCTCAAAGAGCAGATGCTATATTCAGAGCGAGGCTTTGCCAACGGCATCATCGAGACCAACGACTCGCTTAGGACGGGTCTCTACATCTTCAAGGCCTACACCAATTGGATGCGCAATTTCAACGAGGCCAATGGTACGGTATCCGCCATTACCATCCTCAATCCCGACCAGCCACAGCAGACCACCTATGCCGATTCGAGCAAGCCCCTTGATGTGCAGTTCCTTCCCGAGGGCGGGCATCTCGTCTCCAATGCCACAAATACGGTCGGTGTCGCAATAAAGGACAGAAACGGTAAGGGCGTACAGAACCTTTATGGGACGGTATTGGACCAGGACAATGAGGAAGTAGCCAATTTCAACACCAACGGTTTCGGTTATTCAAAGTTTGAGTTTAATCCAAATGCAGCTGGGCGGTACAGGGTGATATTTCAAGAATACCCGAACAATAGCTACAATATCCCGCCGTCTGAGAAGCTGGGCATCAATGTAGCGTTCAATGAGCTCAACGACAAGTTGGCCATCCAACTGAGAACAAACGAAGAGACACTGCCCCAGCTTGAGGGCGCAGGTTTCAAGTTGAGCATCCACAACGGGAGGCAACTGAAATATATAGACATCGATTTTTCTCAAGGTACGGAGGTGCTCAATGTAATTTCAAAAAATGATTTATACCCAGGCACAAACATTTTTACGCTTTTCAACGAAAAGGACGAGCCCATTCTCGAGCGGCTTTACTTCAATTACAACGGTTTGAAAATAGCTGAACCAAAGGGGCAATTAAAGGTACTCAAGACCAAAGACTCGGTCAAGATTAGAGCGCTGTTCGCCTCCTCAAGAGTAACGGATTCTCTTCCAAGCAGTTTGAGCGTTTCGATTCTACCATTGGGTAGTGTTTCGGCAAAACCGAATCAGACCATACTCTCGAAGATCTATCTCGAGCCGTTTATCAAACGGCCAATCCAAAATGTTAGCCATTACTTTGGGGAGACGGGTACAAAAACGAGAACCGATATGGACCTGCTCTTACTCAACCAAGGCTGGAGCAGCTACGATTGGGACAGGATATTCAATAATCGGCCAGAGATAAAACACAGGGTAGAGAGCGGCATTGAAATTACCGCCAACGGGCTTGACCCGAAGACAGAGCAATTGGTGGTTTATCCAATGAAAAATACCAATATGGTAACAATTGATATTGCCGATGGGCAAAAAAGCGCGAGGATAAAAGGTCTGGTACCGGTAGATACCGAGGTCTTGAACCTATCGGTGGTGAACAAAAGGGGTAAATCAAGTAAGCCCGGTATATATGTCCAATTCAAACCGACTACTATTCCAACCTATAACTTTTCATCCGGGAATGGGTCCTTTCGTGATAGGGTTAGACTTAATCTCGAGGATAATATTGGGGACAGGGATTTCAACAATAAAGATGCCACCAAACTGGATGAGGTGTTAGTCAAGGCAGAGGTAGAAGAGACCAGACTTGAAAAACTAAAGCAACGGTATGCCGGACTTGTCGATGTTTTTGATAAGGTTGATCGGGCTTCAAATATTAACTTGTTTAGCTATATAAGTTCCAAGGGCTACGCTATAACGCCTAATAAAGAAAATCCATTTTTGACAGAGATTTATCTTCCAAGACCTATTTCGCTTCCGAGTAATTTTGAAGGGATTGTTGATGAAATCCAGAAACCACTCATTTATTTAGACGGCCAATTATTATTTGACCAAAGAATTATTCAGAATTTTGACATGAGCCTGGTTGATTATATCGTAGTGGATAAGCAAGGTTTGGGAGAAGGAATAAGGGGCGCTGCAGGGGTGATTAGAATTTTTACCGATCCTTTCATCAAACTTGAGCCTTGGGAATTCTCAGAGACTCAAAAATCCTACAAATTTCCTTTGACATTTTCAAAACCGAAAAACTTCTACGTCCCACTTTACAATGATTATTCCAACGACTTTTTTAAAAAATACGGGGTTATAGATTGGAAACCCGATTTATCCATCAATAAAAAAGGACAAGTGGATTTTCAAATAAAGAATCTAGGCTATTCGGGTTTATTGCTGCTCATGGAGGGAATTGATAGCGGCGGAAATTTTATATCTGAGATAAAAGAGATAAACTTATAACAAATAAATAATGAATAATGCATAATGAAGAATAGAACTTTTTACAAATACCTATTTGTCTGTTTTCTTTTTACTTCGCTTGGCATTCAAGCGCAGGAAGTGGACGTTAAAATCATCGAATCCTTCGAGGCTTACAGTGAGCTTCCCCGTGAGATTTCCTACGCCCATTTGAACAAGAGCACTTTGCTGCGCGGCGAGACGCTTGGTTTCCAGGTCTACGTTCTGGAGAAGGAGACCAAGCGCGCCTCGGCCAACACGACCAATGTCTACTATGCCCTAGACGACCGGGACGGCAATACGGTCAAGTCAGGCCTTTTGCTAGCTGAGGGCGGCATTGCGGCCGGTACCATAGACATCGACAGCACGCTGGCCACGGGCAACTACCTCTTCAGGGCCTACACCAACTGGATGAAGAACTTCAGGGAGCAGAACTTCTACGTACAGAACGTGAGGGTCATCAACGCCGATGGCGGTGCCGCGCTCAAAGAAGTAACGGTCGAGGGCTATAAGCTGGACGCACAGTTCCTTCCCGAGGGCGGCCACCTTATCTCGGGCATAGAGAACATAATAGGTGTCGCGGTCAAGGACAACACCGGCAGGGGCGTACCGGATCTTGAGGGTAGGGTCTACGATGAGGCGGGCAATGAGGTAGGCTCTTTCTCGAGCAACAGGTTCGGTATCTCAAAGTTCCCTTTAGTGCCTAAGGTTGGTGTTACCTATCGTGTCAGCCTTGGTGAAGGCGTTGAAAGCACCTTTTCATTGGGTCCCGCCGAGCTTGAGGGGATTAATCTTAAGCTCACTGACATGAGCAAACGGGTGGCCCTAAGCCTAAGGGCCAACGAGCGTACTTTAGAAAGAATAAAGGGCAGCAACTACAAGCTCAGTTTCCACAACGGTGACAGCATACGGGCCATAGACTTTGATTTTTCAAAAGGCCGTGAGGTCACTAAGTTGTTCAACTATGATGATCTGTATCCTGGCATGAACGTCTTTACGGTGTTCGACGATAAGGGAAAGCCTTTGTTGGAGCGTCTCTTCTTCAAGCATGAAGGAATTAGTAACGTAAACTTGAACGCCCCTAAGATTACCAGGGAGGGGGACTCCATGAACGTACGTTTCTACACCAACGCCATAAAGGAAATCGATAGCACCCTTAACATCAGCGTCTCGGTGCTGCCAGAGGGTACAGGGAGCTATGAGCCACACCAGAACATTGTATCGAAGTTCTACCTCCAGCCCTACGTGCGTGGTTTTGTAGAGCGTGCGGACTATTACTTCCGAGATGTGGATGCGAGGAAGCGCTACGATTTGGACATGCTATTGCTCTCACAGGGCTGGAGCAGTTACGATTGGACAGGGATTTTCAACAGCCCACCACAGATGCGCTTTGAGTTTGAGAGAGGAATTAAGGTAATGGCCAACAACACCGACCCGACTGCAGGGCAGTACATGGTCTATCCCCTTGCCAACAGCGGGACGGTCTTGGTGGACGCGAAACAAGAAGGCAGGAGCTTTACCCTAAAGGGCCTGCTCCCGATGGAGGGCGAGCAGCTGAGCGTCGGCCTTATTACCAGGAGTGAGAAGGTCAGGAAGCCGAGCCTCTCCTATAGTTTTAGTCCCACAAGCATTCCTAGACTGGATAATTATATCACGGTCTATCCCATTCGTGAGGACATCGAGTTCGGTGGTAACGAAGACCAACCAATTCTTCTGGATGCCTACAACGATACTGAGGTTCTCGACGAGGTGATCATTACCGCAAGAAAGGAAGAGGAACGAATGGAAAAGCTTACTAGAAAATTCAGTGGCCGTGTTGACGTTTTTGATAATCGTGAAAGATTGGGATATATTGATTTTGCATCGTATTTAAGTGGTCAAGGATATCGGGTTCAACAAATAGGAGCAAGTCTTATAGTCGAAAATACAAGACCTAGAGTGCCACCGCCAATTGTTTATCTAGACCGTCAATTATTAACTGATTTTAATATCTTTTTGAGCTTTGATATGCGAACTGTTGATTATATTGTTATTGATAAACTTGGTTTCGGTGAGGGTCTAAGGGGTGCAGGTGGTGTGATTCGTGTCTTTACAGACCCTTTAAAACAGTTCGAGGGGTTGGAAAATAAGCCAGTGGCACAAAATGCCGATTTTCCGCTTGCGTTTAGTAAGAGTAAAAAATTCTACACCCCAAAATATACCTACTACCGAAGCGATTTTTTTAAAAAGTACGGGGTCATTGATTGGAAGCCAAATTTACGGGTGGATGAGAGTGGGATAATAGAATTTAAGGTCTATGATACGGGCAATGAACGAATCAAATTTTTTATTGAGGGAATCGCAGGTGATGGAACATTGGTTTCTGAGGAAAAGGAGATTTTTATAAAAAGCAAAGGAGATTAGTTATCAGCTAATCTCCTTTTTTTAAGAAACGAGATATTTTATTTACTCAACATAAGAAGTTCGTTGCAAACAATTTCTGTAGTGTAACGTTTGTTGCCCTCCTTGTCTTCCCAAGAACGGTTGGTCAATTTACCTTCAATGGCGATTTCTTGACCCTTATTTACGTAATTTTCGACTACTTTCACCAGCCCGCCTTTAACGATCACTTTGTGCCAGTAGGCACGCTCAACTTTGTTACCGTTGTTGTCTTTATAACTATCGTCTGTAGCCATAGAGAATTTTGCCATTTTGTTACCGTCTTGAAAAGTCATGATTTCTGGGTCTTGACCTAATCTTCCAATCAACTGTACTTTGTTTCTAAGTGCGTTCATAATTTTAAATTTTTAATTAAACAGTTAATACTATTGAACCTTCATTGATTCAACGATGCAAAGATGGTATAGCCTCCAAATAGTATTCGACTTTTACGCATTTAAAATCGTTTGTAAATATTTACAGTCGTTTGTAAACGGATATATATTTGATATTGAATGAAATATAAAATATAGTTGCAGGTTAAAATTTAATTTATTTAAACGGTAGTATTCAATAATTAAAGGATGGATTAGTAATTTCTTTTAATTTTCCTTCCTCTAAGTTTAATTGATTGGTATAAAGATTGGGTATTAATGAGTTAAGTCTAGCATTTCAAAAGCATAATTCTTAGAATAAATCATTATCCAATTTTAGGGATTTCGGCACTTTAGTTTCACCCAAATAAATCAGAACAAAGTACCCTTATCTACCTTCTCGACAATGTAAGGTCGGTTGGTATCAATATTTCGCTTATACAAATCCCTACTAACAGGATGTGCCCTGAATTCGAGATTTGTAAACCCTATTTTCATTAATTCAACAACGCTTTGTTGGGAGAGCCCATTGTCCAGCCAGTTGTGATAGTGGTTTTCATCCAAGACCAAGGGCATCCTTTTTTTCTTGTTGTGCACCTCTGCGAAAAAATCGTTTGCTACCGTAGTGATAATGGTTGCTGTGAATTGTTCACTCTCAAGTTCATTGTACAACCCAGCAAAGAGAAACAATTCTCCTTCGGGAGTTTCATCGGTAGGCTGATAGCAGAAATAAGGTACTGGAATCCCGTTTTCGTGATGGGGTTCAAAAAATCCATCGGCAAGTATAAGGCAACGCTTTGAGCTTGCGCTAGTCTTATAACTGTTTTTTTGAAATAGGGTTTCTGAACGAGCATTGAGGGTGTTGCTTTTTTTTCTGAAAGCAGCTACATCACGTTTTGCCCAATCTGGCACCAAACCCCATGAGGCAGGATGAATACTATTTGTATCGTCCATTTTGATAATTTGCAGATTGCCTTGGGTAAACCCGTTAAGTTGGAAGTAAGGTCTATATTCTTCTGCTGCAGTAAATTTTGAATTGAAATTCTTTAGAAGATGATTCTCGATTTCCTTTTTCGTCTTTCTTAGGGCAGTAGAATAGCACATGTTGCTAATTTAAGAAAATTCAATTATTGTATCTGGACTCCTTAAGCATGTATTTTAAGAGGTTTTCAGGTTTGTTTTCCATTGTTAATCTATTCAACTTGTTTCTAAGTTGCGTAATATCTGCAGAAAGGTAATGTTTCCTATCAGCATGCCTCACTCTTTTTTGTATCTGCTCCAATAGGTCAATCTTGTTTTCTAAAACTATGATATTGAGCATTCTTGAGTATTCCTCTGGATTTATGTCTGGTGTACCATGATTTTGTAAAACGTACGAAAAGTATCGTGTAAACTTCA
>JBCCOJ010000012.1:0-29579 GCA_039025415.1 Bacteroidota bacterium
AAAATACCTTTGTTGAAGATATAATTTGGAAGTTTAATAATTAGATGCCCGCTTTCGCGGGTAATGCTATGGCTAGAATACTTACAGGAATACAAAGTACAGGAACACCGCATTTGGGAAATTTATTGGGGGCGATAATTCCAGCAATTGAAATGGCAAATAATGAGGAAAACGAGTCCTTTTTATTTATAGCAGATTTACATAGCTTAACACAAATAAAAAATGCTGAAGTTCTTAAGCAAAATACCTATTCTACTGCTGCCGCTTGGCTAGCCTTTGGTTTAGATATTGAAAAAACGGTGTTTTATCGTCAAAGTGAAGTGCCTCAGGTAACTGAGCTTTCTTGGTATTTAAGCTGCTTTTTTCCTTATCAGAGACTAACATTAGCCCATAGTTTTAAAGATAAACTAGACCGTTTAGAAGATGTGAATTCAGGCTTGTTTACGTATCCTATGCTCATGGCAGCAGATATATTACTTTATGATGCTGAAATTATCCCGGTTGGAAAAGACCAACTTCAGCACATTGAAATGACTAGGGATGTCGCGTCTCGATTTCACTCGAAAGTAGGTGAAACATTTATTATTCCTGAGGCCAAAATTCAAGAAGATACCAAGTTAATTCCTGGGACAGATGGGCAAAAAATGAGTAAAAGTAGGAATAACACCATTAACATTTTTTTGGATGATAAAAAGCTACGAAAACAAATAATGTCAATAGAGACAGATAGCACCCCTCTTGAAGAACCGAAGGAATGGAAAACCTGCAACGCTTTTGCATTATACGCACTTTTAGCTACTGAAGAAGAAGTTAGTATGATGAAAACTAATTATGAGAACGGTAATTATGGGTACGGTCACGCGAAACAAGCACTTTTTGAGCTGATTATCAATAAGTTTCAATTAGAGAGAGAGCGATATAATCACTATATGTCGAATTTATCTTCTATTGATGTTGCTCTAAAAAAAGGTTCTGAGAAGGCCAGTGGGGTCGCAGATCAAGTGCTTAACCTGGTGCGAGGTAAGATTGGATATTAGTAAAAAAAATGAGAGGCCTAAATCAGACCTCTCAGGTTTTAATGATTATGTTAAGTAAAGTACTTAATTAATCAACTTCTTATTTAAGACTGTTCCATCGCTAAATAGGATACTAGCAAGATAAATACCATTTGCATGATTAAAATCTTTTTCTAGTTCCATACTTCTGGCTGCATAATGTCTTACAACACGCTTACCGGTTAAATCGAAAACTTCAACTGTATTTATTTGTCTTTTTGATTTAACCCTAAGTTGACCATCATTTATAAAAACAAAAGTGTCTGTGATTTCCTCGGTTGAATCTGATAGCGTTTCGTTTGTATAACGCAATAAAAATCTGTCATTGATTTCACCAGTTTCTCCCGTAAAAGTATAAGGGCTTTGTCTTAAATTATGGATAATGTTCAAGTACGTATCCTCTAAATAAATAAATTGTTGTTGCTCAACAAATAGGTTTCCTTCTAATTTGTCTATTGCTATATCATAAATGCCATTTTGGTCTAAGGTCACACCTAAAGGAACAACATCACTTTCATCAAAAGGTAGAGGCCTACCTTGGATGACCATTGAACCATCTCCTATCAAAGAATAGATACCAAAACTACTGTCATTTGTGGTGGCATCGTACAAATTATCCTTTTCTATCGTTGCGCCGTTTATGTAGCCTACAAGCGTGCTTGAGGCCGATTGACTGCTATTGACCAAAGTAAGCCACATTTTTTGGTTTTCACCAAGCCCCACAATTTCATTAGAGAAATCAACCATTCTAAAAAATTGACTGTTGTCGAAGCCATCAGTACCGTCATTGGCAGGGTCCTCATTAGATGCCGGAGTATCAAATCGCATAGAATTTTTGAAAACTACCTCAGAATTTGCTGGGGCACTATTTAAGACTTTAACAAAAAATCCTTGTCCAGAGGCTATATTGTAAAACTCATTACCCGGAGTAGCAGCCGGATTTTGACCCGTTACATTTTTTGAAAGGTAATCATTACCATTATAATTATAACCAAAATTTTCGTAGAAGGGGCTTGAGTTTGCACCTGAGATTGCAGTTTGGTGAGTCCACAAATGAACAGCGCCCTCAATAATTGTAGGGTCTGCCACAGGGTCGCCTGTCACAGCTGCATTTTCAAGTAAAAACTTTAAGGCACTAATTGCTGAAGGATAAGGATTTCCAATCAAATTCCAGTTGCTTTCAATAGCTGCTTGTGAGCCTCCTCCAGATTTATTGACAGGCACAGAATACTCACCGTTTCGAGGTCTTCCAACAAATCTTGCAAAGGCACCACCTGACGGTGTTTCGCCGCTAAATCGCTTAATGTAACCTCTACCTACTAACATAGTATCTACGTCATTAACAGAGCGCCAATTTCCATTTGTACCATTTGGATTATTAACTTGAGGGTCCCATCTATAAGTCAAGTTCCCAGTAATATTTCCAATTTCAAAATCATCTACCGGTGAAGACCAATAAATATAGTCTCCTGAACTTAAACCGCTTGAGATAGGGTCACGTTTCATTAATATTTTACCTCTATTTTGGTTAAATGTAACAGGTTTCATTTGAACCAAGTTAGCGTTATTCTCGAATGTAGCTTTTCCAGGTGGGGTAATACTACTCCATGTTACACCATCAGGATTAAAGATTGTATCTGCTTGTCTCAAATTTAACTCATCAAATAGTTTTAACACACCACCGCTGGCCACCGTAATTTCATTACCTGCGAATACTTCACAACTACAGCCTTCTAAGACTTCCGTTGAACCAATTGACCTGTCAGCGGTCATAATCATTCGTCTATCAGTATCTTGAACGGGAGTTTTAAGTGCATTTTCCGGTGAATTATCATCAGCCGCTCTAAAATTAGGACCATAATTCCAATTTGTGCCGTTCCAAGAAACTCTAGTACCACCCTCTTCTATTGTTACAGAGACGACAGTAGTTCCGAAGTCATTTGAAATTCTCAATTTGTATAGACCTAAATCATTTGTATCTATGTCATATACTGTAAGTTCATTCGTTTGAGTACCCATGTAAACCCCCGCTGAGTCATTTATTTCATTATTGAATTTAAACCATTGGTATTTTAAATCTTCTTCAGGAGTAAAGACATAGGTCGGATTATCTTGTTGACCATCAACTGTAGCTTCCACAGTAAAAACGGCGTTTGCTGTACCGTCTGCCTCACAAACTGACCTTGGAATAGGCCTTTTTGTAACAACGGGTGAATTAATTTTGAAGGTATCACCATTATAAGCCAAAAAGGGAACATCTGCCGTTCCGCCGGCACCCGCATTAATATTAAATATACTTGTTATGCTTGTATTGTAGTCATATCCTTGTTCGCCATCCTGAGCATCATCAATATTAAAATCATCTAATTTTAAAGCAATTAAGCGCATAGGTCTTTCTTGGATTTGACCATAAATACGTTCACTTGGCTTAGCAATTTCAAAACTAACACCCAAATCAACTCTATATTGATCATTTATCCAATGGGACAATGGCGGGTTATCAGTATCACTATTATTAATTTCTATGGCTAAAGGAGTTCCTATTATATTGCCAGCTTCATCCGTAAAATAATAGACATCTGTACCTCCAGCTTCTGCCATATTTGGGATAAGTAAATCTGGGATAGCATCTGCAACCGTACCAACTTCACCATTACCACTAAAAAATTGAATAGTGGTAGACTGATTTAAGTTATTAATACCCGTACCTATGTTCAGCCCATTATTACCGTCATAAAGCACTTCAAACATTGATAAACCGTTTACAGCCTGAAAAGCTGGATCTGACGAAGTCAAAAACTCAAATGCACCTTCTGAGTACCTTCCATCCAACATATCCCCGGTAAAGATATGATGTTGACTTACGGTTGTATTCTGAACCCCATTGGTAGAGTAGGCCTTAAAAACACCCGCAACATACTCAGAACCTGGCCCACTGTCATTATCAACTTCATCACCTAGATAAAATTCTAATAGGGCATCATTTGCGCCAGTTGAATAGATGATTCCGTTGTATTTAAAACCTAATAAATCATGGTGATTATCAGGTAGAATTGGGTTGGATGGAGGTGAAGGTTGACCTGTATAGGTTCCCAGAGTAGACCGCCACGCTATATCACTATCTAAACTATTTGAAAACAACATTCCGTCAATTTGCCCGTTAAAATCTGAAGCAGCAAATGTTGTCTCGTTTCCAGCAATACCTCCTCCATCAGCCCTACCGACTGCACCTGGATCACCTCCAGACCATTCATTATTTGTAAAAGGGCCACCAGTCGAGACAGAATCTTGATAGTCAAAAGTCCCAGTGTTACCTTCATCAAAGCCAAAAGTTAATTCACCAGTTATTGGATTTAAGGTTACAACTAATCTACCTATTTTATTTGAAAAGTCGTAAGTTGAAGGAGGAATTACCAGTTTTGCGCAGCCAGTTGGGTTACCAACGGCACCGTTTCCACCCCTAACTACAAAATCACGTGGTGTATTATTGTTAAAACCTATAAACATCCCACGACCAGTTCCTCCTGCTTCTGTCAAAACTCCTGATGGATTTGAGTTAAAGACTAGACCATAAAATTCCCATTTACCGAATTGGGATGCATCGTAGTCTTGTCCTGGCTCTATCAAATCACCGTCTTTAAAGTCAGTAACTTCACTATAATCTGTATAAATTTCTTCAACTCTGGGATTTATCCGATCAGATTGTGTACCAATACGATGTCTTTTTTGAACTGGACCAATATAGTCAACAGTAAAAGACGTTTCTACCTCTGTACCCGATGATGGTGTAAAGCGCAGATTCTGGCTTCTGTTGGTGCCATCGGTTTGTCCAATAACAAATGTCATGGTTGTTGGGTTTACATAGACCCTGCTACCAGCACCAGTAATATTATAGCCTCCAGGGTCAAAGCGCATAGTATTTTCTAAGCCAGGATAAAACCCCGTTCCAGTCACTGTGACCACAGAACCTGTTGTTACACGTGTAGGTTCTACGTTGGTTATGGTTTGAGCGTTGCCTGTTAAACAAAAAGTTATAGTCAGGAGAACGACAAATATAAATTTGAACTCCAGATTAAAGGATTGTAAAAAATCATTTCTTTTAAACTCGGTGTTTTCTTCAGAAGAAATCATAGCAAGATTATTTATTTTAAGCAGGGGGTTTGTAATTTTTCTCATTTTTAGTAGGATTTATATCTACGAATATTGTTAAGCGTTGGTTTTATTTTACGATTTTTTTGTTTAGCACGGAGCCGTCATTAAATAGTACACTAGCAAGATATATACCATTTGAAAAATTAAAATCTTTATCCATTTCCATTTCGCCCATCAAATAATGTCTAAAAAGTCTTTTACCAGAGAGATTAAAAACCTCGATGGTGTTAATTTGTTTATTGGACCTAACCTTAAGAACCTCATCTTTTATAAAAACAAAGGTGTTTGAAATCTTATTTGATGCGGCAGAGAGTGTTTCGCCTGTAAAGCGCAATAAAAACCTATCGTTATATTCTCCAGCATCCTCAGTAAAGGTATAAGGGCTTTGTCGCAAATCATGTATTAGGTTTAGGTAGGTGTCTTCTATAAAGATATCTTGATTTTCATCCAAGAATAGGTTGCCTTTTACTTGATTGATAGAGATATTGAAGATGCCATTTTCATTTAAAACTATACCTAATGGTACTTGGTCGGTGTTGTCAAATGGCAGTGGACGTGCCTGAATCACCATTTTGTCATCGTTTATCAAAGAGTAAATGCCAAAAGCACTATTATTTGATCTGGCGTCAAATAAATTATCCTTTTCCATGGTGGCCCCTTCTGCATAGCCTATCAAGATATTGGAGGCTAGATTATCTTCATTGGAAAGGGTCAGCCAGATTTTCTGTTTTTCGAAAGTTGGCACCACATCACCACTAACATCTACCATTCTAAAAAACTGGTTGTTTAATATTGGGTCGGTATCCCCCGCATCTAATGGGTCATTAAAACGCATCAGGTTGGTAAACGTAACCGCCGTTGGATTGGAATTGTTTAAGGCTTTAACAAAAAACCCTTGTCCAGCGGCTATATTACCAGCGAAAACATCAGGAGAATTACCCCCGAATATATTCCAAGTCACATAGTCATTTGTATCATAATTTTGACCGAAATCATCGTAGAACGGATCCGGCGGTAAAGCACTAATTTGGGTGCCGTGGGTCCAAAGGTGTACCGCGCCTTCTATGATTTCATCTCCTACTGCTGAGTCCTCTGCATTTCTTAAAAGAAATTTCGCGGCACTTATAGCAGAAGGATACGGATTGCCAATAAGGTTCCAGTTTCTATCGCTAAGCAATGTAGAAGTAGGCGAAGGTGTTTGCATCAAATCTACGGTTATTGTTCCGTTTCTTGGCCTACCGATAAAGTCTGAATAAATCTCTGAGCTGCCGTTAGGTACTCTTTTGATATATCCAATCCCAAGTTCCATCTCATGGCTGTTTGCTACTGTGGCCCAATTACCGTGAGTATTATTTGGAGCAGGATTTGCTTGCAAGGTATTCCATCTAAATGTATTGTTACCACTAATATTACCAATATCAAAATTATCAACTGGTGACGACCAGTACACGTAATCTGAATTAGCAAGGTTAGTTGCAGTACGTTTATAAATGATATTCCCTTCGTTTATATTATCTGCACTAAGAATAGGCTTGGTTTGGATAAGACTAGCGTTGTTTTCAAGAGTCAAGGTGCCAGCGGCCACAAAAGAAATGCCCTCACTTAAATCTTCAGGGATTTCTGGCTGGATAATCAACTCATCATATAAAACTAACTTATTACCTGCCTCAATGGTAACATTACTACCAGATGCTACAACACAGTCACAACCTTCTATATCGCCACTTTCATTATAGTCTGAAGAGAACACCAGATTTCTATCCCTATCAGCTACCGCACCAAAAGGTGAAGTCCAGACAGATCCATTCCAGAAGGTAGGTGTCCCTCCTTCAGATAACGTTACAGGTAGTATTACCGTGCCGTTTGCATTAGACACTTTAACTTTATATGTTGCCAAGTCACTTGAACCAACTCCTGTGATTGTATATGCGGAATTTGTTTCTCCGCTTATGGGAAAATTAAACTTTGACCATTCGTAATTTAATATTTCGCTAGGAGTCGCGGTCGGATTTGGAGAAACCAAATTGCCGTTACCATCATCAACACCTGCAGTTACTGTAAAAGTAGTGTTTGAACTACTGCCATCGGCAACACAAACGAATTGCGACAGTAATGGGTCAGCAAGTGGGGATTTGATATCAAAAGTTCCAGCATTATATGCTAAGAAGGCAAGATCAGCAGTACCTCCAGCCAACATATTAACGTTATCTATATTCTCGATATAATTAACTCCGCTTGGGTTCGCATCAATATTAAAATCCTCTAGCCTAAAAGCAAGCATTCTAATTGGCCGGGTTTCATTATCATTACCAGTAAAACCTCTTCTATTTGGATTTGTAGATTCAAAAGGCTGCCCGCCAGGAAAACTGAACAAATCAAGGCGCCACTGTGCTAAACGAGTTGAACTGCTATTTGGAATTTTTATTCTAATAGGCGTTCCCACAACGTTACCTCTGTTATCGGCATAATAATAAGTGTCTGTTCCACCAGCTTGAGCGATTTGAGTAATTAACAAGTCAGGTTGGGAATCACCTATAACTCCAGGGACACCATTCCCGCTGAAAAATCGAACACTGGTATTATTGTTAAAATTTGAGATACCAGTTCCAAGTTCTAACCCGTTGCGTCCATCAATAATGACATCAAAAATTGTAGTCCCAGATATTTCAGTTAATGATGAAAGGTTGTTGTCAGTAGCATTTTCAGCAGAACCGACGAAGCCATCAACTAAATCACCTGTCAAGATATAATGAGCACTATTGGTTCTGCCCTGCACACCGTTGGTTGAATAAGCTTTATAGCGCGTCTCTTCATAAGGTAAAGGTGTAGGGGGAGCCAAAGGATTAAAACCAAGACCACTAAGCAACAAATCGTTTTCGATACCTGTCGAATAGGTGGTTCCATCTTCCATTTTAAATCCTAAAAGTTCATGTTTGTCATTTGGCCAAGTGTTCTGATTATTACTATCCCAGTCATTTGATCTCCAAAAACCACTTCCATCCCAATCCCAATTGGTGTAAATTTCTTCTACAAAAAAGGGCTCAGTATTTCGAAGTTCCTTAGATATGGGGGCAATATAGTCGAAGGTGTCATCAACGCTAGAGTTAAAAGTCACACCACTTATTGTAAATAAAGCATTATTTATATCAGATGAGCCTGTTGTATTAATCTCGAAAGTCATTTCAGTTGAGCTTACAAGTGTTTTTGAGGTGATTGATATACCACTTAAACTCATATTATTGCGTGTCGTATTATTAAAGCCCGACCCAATAACCGTAATAATACTTTCTCTTGTCACGCGCGTAGGGAATATATCTGTAACAGTCTGAGCATAGAAATCATAAGGAAATACAAAAACAGACCCAAGCAAAAATAGCTTTGCAAAGCTCTGATAATCAAAAAGTTTTGATTTGAGATTCATGATTTAAAAAATGTGTTAGTTTAGGGTAACTAATTAAGCGGTTTTATGTTGTAAAGGTCTGAAAAAAAGAACATTGAGTAAAATTTGTCAGATTAACGACAAATTTTAAACCATGACATGTATCTCCATTAGCTAAAATGCAAAAGTGATCGATGTTCGGTATGTTTAATCGGTTCTGCAATTCGATTTTTTCGTTTGTTTCAGGCATCTGAACTATTCATCACCTACTCCATAAATTGGCTAACAAAAGTAATTAATTATCGATTAAAAACAAAAAAATTCGACGAAATACATTATTATTGTAAGTCAGAACGCTTTTCTGATTCTAAAATTTATTTTCAGATTTGCAATACTATTTGAAAACTAAGGTTTAGTTAAACCAGTTCAAAAAGCTTGCCAGGAAGGGGACGCACCACACCTTTTAATTCCATGGTCAAAAGAATGCTTGCTACTTTAAATGTTGGTATATTACAGTCTAGTGCAATCATATCGAGTAGCTGCTTTTCGTTGGCCTTTAAATGGTTGTAGATTTTTTTCTCCTCTGCACTTAATTCTACAAAAAGCTGTTTCTGTATTGCTGGTTTTTGTTCATTTTCCAATTTCCAGTTCAAAATGTAGGGCACATCCAAAGGGGTACAAAGTAAATGGGCCCTTTGGGTCTTTATGAGATTATTACAACCAACACTTTGATGGTCTGTTGCTCGTCCCGGCAGGGCAAAAACATCGCGGTTATAACTATTTGCAATATCAGCAGTAACCAGGCTACCCCCTTTTTCGGCAGATTCAATGACTATGGTGGCTTCACTCATCCCGGCTATAATGCGATTTCGTTTTAAGAAATTGTTTCGATCAAAGCTATCGGTTGACCAGAAATCAGTTAGAAATCCACCGTTTTTCTCAACCTCAACCATATATTTTTTGTGCACTTTCGGGTATATTTGATTCAGGCCATGTGCCAAACAGGCAATGGTTTGTAAATCATGCTTAATTGCTGATTTATGCGCAGTTATATCTGTGCCATAAGCAAATCCAGATACTATTATGGGGTTAAAAGGCTTTAACTCTTCCACTAATCTTTCACAAAAAGAAACCCCATAAGTGGTGATTTTTCGAGTACCAACTATACTTATAATTGGTCGATTATCTAAATTGATATTGCCAACCTGGAAAAGCATTAATGGGCTATCGATACAATGCTTTAGTTTATCGGGGTACTCAGCATCTGTAAAATACAGCGTTTTTATACCATTTTCCCTGATAAATTCAAGTTCGTTTTCTGCATCCTTTAAGTGCTGTTTGTCGAATAAATTGTTGAGTACTATTGACCCAATGCCACCAATCTTGAGAAGGTTCTGTTTTTTTTCTTTAAGTACAGCTTCTGCAGAACCACAATGACTTATCAATTTTTTAGCAGTAACGTCCCCAATTTTTGGAATGTGTTGTAAGGCTAAATTGCAAATAAGTTCTTGATTAGTCATAAAGTCTTAATTGATTACTAAATACAAGAAACAAATTTCCGCTGTTAATAACTATTGATGGCCAACTAAAATAGGCATTTAAAAATTTTTACTTTTGTTTTGATGCAATTAGAAACTTACATAGGCGATTTATTATACAGGTATGACTGCGTGATTATTCCTGAGTTTGGGGCGTTTTTAACCAATAAGGTTTCCGCCAAGATTCACGGGACTACCAATGCATTTTACCCTCCTAAGAAAGAAATTTCCTTTAACGAACAGCTTCAAAAAAATGATGGTCTTCTTGCTAATTATATCTCAGAAGTAGAGAAAATACCCTTCGCAGTAGCGGTGGAAAAAATTGGTAAGAAGGTTAAGAAGATAAAAGCGTATTTAATTCAAGGTGAAACAATAGCATTTCATCAAATAGGTGAGTTAAAGTTGAATTTTGAAGGAAATATTGCTTTTGAGCCTTCTGAAAATATCAACTATTTAACAGCATCTTTTGGTCTTTCGCAAATCACCTCTCCACACATTCTAAGGGAGACGCATAAAGAGGTCGTTGAACAAATTGAGGAAAAGGCGCCTATCGCGCTTACAACAGAACGAAGAAAGAAACGACCTTATTTAAAGTATGCAGCAATAGCCCTATTAGCCCTTTCGCTTGCAGGTATTGGAGGTTCAAAAGTTTACCTGAATCAAATTGAAGTTCAAAATCAAATCGCTCAAGAGGACGCTAAAGTGCAATTAGATAGTAAAGTACAGCAAGCTACATTTGTAATTGAAAACCCGCTGCCATCAATTACCTTAAACATTAAAAAGCAATCGGGAAACTATCATATTGTCGCAGGTGCCTTTAGGATAGAGTCTAATTCAGACAGAAAGGTCAAGCAACTCAGGTCTCAAGGCTATAAAGCCAGAAAAATTGGTGTAAACCGTTATGGACTTCACGAGGTGGTCTATGGGAGTTATTCTGATCGAATAGAGGCTCTCGAAACCCTCAGAAAAATAAAGCGAACCCACAATCGTGAGGCCTGGCTTTTGGTTAAGGTTTTAGATTAATTGCCAGTTTGCTTTACGTGCAGACGAATTCTTCAGTTTTTATTAAAATGAATAGGTGTCAGTTCAAGGCCATTACTTTCTTTTAAGTATTTGGGGTTGGAAATAGCCATCTAAAATCTAAAACGTCCTTGCTCCAGATATTCTTTATTAAAATAGTATCGTTTTTCTAATTAAATTTAGGTTCACGTGTTTACCTATTTTTTTGGTTTTATCATTCCATAAAATCGTAGTCAAACTTTTAATTAGAACTATCTTTGTTGCTTAGATGAAAAAATCAAAATCTGATTGAGATGTAACAACAATTAGGTTTTAAAAGCAAAGATTATATGACTCCAAGAACTGCATTTCAGTCTAAAACAATAATGACCGATATGGTTTTACCTAGTGAAACCAATCCAATAAATAATCTTTTTGGTGGTGAATTATTAGCTCGAATGGATCGTGCGGCGAGTATTTCAGCAAGGCGGCATAGTCGACGAATAGTTGTGACGGCCTCGGTTAATCATGTTGCCTTTAACCGTTCAGTACCGCTGGGGAGCGTAGTTACCATTGAGGCAAAGGTCTCAAGGGCATTTAAGAGCTCTATGGAAGTATATATGGATGTATGGATTGAAGACCGTGAGTCTGGTGAATGCATTAAAGCCAACGAAGCGATTTATACCTTTGTAGCGGTTGATGATACTGGCCGACCAGTAAATGTTCCAGAACTAATCCCTGAAACCGATTTAGAAAAAGAGCGGTATGTGGCTGCGCTAAGAAGGAAGCAGCTAAGCCTTGTCTTGGCAGGGAAAATGAAAGCCAGCGAAGCCACCGAACTGAAGGCACTATTTGAATAATCAAAACTAGAATTTGATGTCATTGCGATGCAGTAGTTGAAGAATGATTTAAACTTTTCGTTTGCTCCTTAGTCTAAAGTAGAAATTTAGACCATGAGACACTTTCTTTATTTGATATTATTCGCTTTTTTGCTAAATGTTAGCTCTTGTGCCAGAAGAGTCGCAACAACTTCAGAAAATGTAACCATTATAAAAACCGCTCCTCGAAATTATAAAATTGTGAGGGTTAATGGTAAGCGTTACTATTTTTGGAATGGCAATCACTATCGCAGAACTCGAAAGGGCTACGTTCTGGTTAGGCTTTAATTACATTTTGTATATCCAATAGGCTGGATTCTGCGTTTTGTTGTTTTTGTGTAAACTAAAAAATAGAACGGAGTTACCATTTGCATCAGTGAAGACTTCCCCGATGTTTTGTTTGGTATTGATTTTATCACCCTTTTTTACGTAAACTTTGGCTAAGTTTTTATAGGCAGTAATATAATTTCCATGTTGCACAAGAACGGTAGGGTTAGTATACTTTTTTCCCATAACTGCCAAGACTTCACCCTCAAAAACGGCCCTTACCTTTGCACCTTTCTCAGTCGCAATTCTAACGCCAGAACTATTTATGGTCAAGGTACGGTCAATAGGCGAAGGTTGTTTGCCGTACTTTACCTTCACAACACCGCGCTCCACGGGCCAGGGGAGTTTCCCCTTATTGGATACAAAGTTTTTGCCTAATAACTTTTCTTCTGAAGTCAACGCAAAACCTTTAGAAAGGCTTGATTTTCCTGCTTTTTTATTTGAGGCGGCAATCGCTTCATTAATCAATTTACTTATTTCTCGGTCTAATTTGTTTATTTCCTGCTGGGTCTTTTTAATTTTAGAAGCGTAGGAACTCATATTTTTTCTAATGTCAGCCATTAGTTTCTCCTGTTCCTTCAATTCTTTTTCTAGCTCCTTTTTTGCGACTCTGTTTTCTGCAATAAGTTTGTCTTTGTCACTTTTTTGTTTCAGTAATTCTTTATTAAGCTCTTGTAATTTGGCGGTTTTCGACTTTATAAGTTCGCCTTGTTCTTTCTGATAATCAGCATATTGTTGAATATATTGCAAACGTTTGTAAGCTTGTTTGAAATTCTCTGAGGATAAGAGAAACATCACCTTGCTCTGTTCAGATTTACTCTTATACGACTTAACGACCATCGCGGCATAAGTTTCCTTAAGTTCCTGCAACTGATTTCTCAGACTCGAGATTTCATTTTGATTGGCATTGATTTCACGAGTCAATAAATTAGCCTGGTCATTGGTTACCTTAATAAGGTTTTTGCGAACATTTACCTTGTAGTGCAAATCCTCTACTGCAGAAATGGTGGATTTCTCTCTTTTTTTATCTGAAAAGAGAAGCGAATTCAATTGCTTTAGTTCATTTTGATATTTGAGTCGTTTTGCCTCAAGCGCTTTTTGTTTTGCGCTCTGAGCGTTGAGATTCAAACATAGACATCCGAAGATTAGCAATAAAAGATATGCCGAGGGTTTATTTAGCATCTTCTAGGATTATTTCTTTAAAGCCCGAGGGAATATTGAACGGAAAACGTAAGTCTTGGTCAAGGTTTACTGATTTATACTCTAACTCAACCTTAATTTCCTCATTTTCCTCAACTGCTATTATTGTAATGTTTTTTGGTAGAACTTCTTCCTCAACTTTTTGGTAATCGGGATAATCTATTTGTAAGAACCTTTTCTTTAACGCTTGGGAAAGTTGTTGGGAATCCATTTTAAGATGAGAAGGATTGAACAGCAAAAAAAGTTCTAATAACGGATTTTGATTTTCAGGCGCTAAGATATATGAAGCTTCATTATTAGAAATTTCATAATCATTTGATTTTAAATCAAATATTGGTTCCCCAAGGAGAAGGTTTTGCAATTGGTCAAAATTTAGCTCAATGCCCAATAAATCGCTTATCAAACTATAGTCTCCTTCAAAAAATTGGTTGTTTAGCTTGTCATAAAACTGAACCTGTTCTGGTGTAATTTTGGCTCTTGCCAATCCAAGTGTGGCGTTTAACCAGATGGTTTTGTCTTTTTCCATTCTCAATGAGACTGTATAGCCTTGCTCCTTACCTTCTTGAAAAATAGCAATCTTTACACGGGCCTGAAGGGTTCTAAAACTAGCATCTCGCTTTTTGTTTTCCTTAATTAATTGCTTGGCAGTAAGTTTTTCATTTACGGTACCATCTGCGATAATTGATTTTGATGAACCACAGGAAACCAGTAGCATCAACACAAAAAAGACAGGTAAAAAAAAGCGCTTTAAATAACTATTGACCATTTGAGAGTGCTTGTGCTTTTTTAGCAAACGTTTCAGATTTTTTAATATTATCAAGTAATTTGTAGGCTTGGCTTAACTGCTCGTAAAAATCGCGAAGCATGTTATCATCATCAATAACGTAATCTACACCTGTTTCTAGATTTTCAGCAGCGATTTTCGGTCTGTTTAGATTGATATTGGCTACACCATTCGCTAAGTATAAAATTGGTTGTGCCGGAAAAAGCTCAATGGCTTCGGAACTTAATTTCTCAGCTCTTTCGAAATTTTTTAAATCGATGTTCAATAGCATGACATCCTTAATAATGCTAAAGTCTTTAGGTTCTCGCTTTAGGGCTTCCTCGTAGTAGGTCAAAGCCTTTTGCTTATCACCTGTCTTGAGATTGTACTGCCCCAACTCGGTTAAAGTCCTAACGCTTTTTTCTTCACTCACCAATGATGTAATTTCAATTAAATCGCTTTCATATTGGGGATTCGCCGAAACAAATTTTACAAAATCATTCAACACCTTGGTTTTCGCTTCTGGTTTTATGACCGGGCTGGTCAACACAATCTTCATTGAGCTTATGGCTTTTTCAGTATCTTTTGCGTCCAAATAAAATTTGTAGAGTGCTAAATGAACAAGTTGTGAATCTGGATTTAGTTGCTCAAGTCTTTTTGCGGCTTCAAAGGCTTTTTTGGTTTCACCGGTTTCGCTATATCGAAAAATCAATCTTAAATAGGTGCTTTCATCTTCAGGGTTGGTTTTAATGCGCTCCTCGAGGTTTTCAATACGCTCCTCATCATCCCCGGTTAGATTATAAATTTGATTACGTAGATAGTCACGGTCTTCACTATAACCCAACTCCTTATCCATTTCGTCGAGCAGTTTAAGAGCATCGTTATATTTTTCAAGTCGAATGTAAAGTGAGGCTAAATCTTGCTTGTAATCAGGATGAAATTCAACCAATTGCCTTACTGTCTTTAGTGCTTTTTTCATTTCTCCTTGTTGCAGGTAGGCACCATAGAGCTCATCTAAAAACCATTCATTGTCAGGGTCTTGTGAAACGGCTTCTTTAAAGGCATCTTCAGCTGCCCCAAAGTTTTTTAATTGCATGTAATTTTTACCCAATTCATAAAAAAGAACAGGTTTTTCGTCGTCGAGCTCAATGCATTTTAAAAGTGCATCAACAGATTTCTGATAGTTCTCGATACCTTTTTGCTTTATCGCTTCGAAGAAATACTCCTGAAATTGGTCTTCTACAATGCCTAGGTCATCGGTTGGACGTTGGTTGAAATCTACTTGCGCGTAAAATCCCTGCGGAAAAAGAAGAATTCCGAAGATTATAGTCGTAAGTAGATGTTTGGTTTTCATTTTTTATTTTTAAACAAGTGGTAGTAATCACAAGAATTTGCACTAATTCTGTTACCAAGAGATTTTCAGTTCCTCCCTTCTGGGGAGGTTAGGAGGGGCTTATTCCAATGTTGAATAATCCCCCAAACTCACCGCATTAAAATTTCCGTCGTATTTAACATGATTCCCAATCATGGCTTGGTCTAAGTTAGCGTTTTTTATTTGGGTGTGATTCTGGATTAGGCTGTTTTTAACGCTAGAATTTTCAATTACACAATTATCTCCTACTGAAACGTTAGGCCCTAACTTGGTATTGCTCAATTTTACGTTATTACCAATGAAACAGGGTTCTATTATTTCAGAATTTTCGATGACTACTGAATCTGAAATCAACTTTTCCTCACCATCAGCTTTTAAAAAATGGAGCATCTTGGTGTTGGTATCGAGCGTAACATTTTTGTTTCCACAATCCATCCATTCATCAACCGTGCCAGTTTTAAAGACTTTTCCTTCGGCCATCATTCGTTTTATACCATCATTAATCTGATATTCACCACCATTCATAACATTTTCGTCCAATACCGCTTGCAGCTTCTGCTTCAAAATCGAAATATCCTTAAAATAGTAAATACCTATAACCGCTTGGTCGCTGACAAACTTCTCAGGTTTTTCAACCAATTCAGTTATTTCTTCTTTAGCATTGAGCTTCACAACACCATAGGCTTCTGGGTTTTCAACTTTTTTAGTCCAAATTACACTATCTGCTTCGGCGTCTAAGTCAAATTCAGCTCGTATCAAAGTATCGGCGTAAGCAACAACAGCTGGCCCGATCAAAGAAGGTTTTGCGCACATAATCGCGTGACCGGTACCTAAAGGTTTATCCTGTCTGTAAATGGAAGCTTTAGCACCAAGACTTTCAGCTAGACTTTTTAGACTTTCAACCACCTCATTGCCAAACCAAGCAGCATCTCCCAGAACAAAAGCAATTTCATCAATTGGCTGTTTCAGGACTTTTGCGATATCTTTTACCAATCGATGTACAATTGGCTGGCCAGCAACTGGTATTAAAGGTTTTGGAACTGTTAAACTATGCGGACGTAATCTCGAACCTCGCCCGGCCATTGGTACTATTATTTTCATCATGTGCCCGCAAAAGCGGGTATCTTTTTATTAAACTTTTTATTTTTTCTTCCGTAAAGGCGGAGAGTTGCCGTTAGGTAAATTGGCTTTTACACCCCAGTACTTCCAAAACCTCCTTCTCCACGGTCGGTTTCACTTAAAATTTCGACTTCTTTCCATTCTGCTCGCTCGTGTTTTGCAATGACCAATTGAGCAATGCGCTCTCCGTTTTGAATTATAAAATCTTCATTCGATATATTGGCTAAAATGACTCCAATTTCACCGCGGTAATCTGCATCAATTGTTCCTGGTGCGTTTAATACGGTTATACCCTTTTTAGCAGCTAACCCACTTCGTGGCCTCACTTGAGCTTCAACACCTACGGGTAATTCGATGAATAATCCCGTGCCAACAATGGTTCTTTCAAGTGGTTTTAAGATACGAGCTTCAGATAAATTCGCTCTTAAATCCATACCAGCGGAGGCTATGGTTTCATAGCTTGGTAAATCGTGGTTGGATTTGTTAATGATTTTTATGTCCATCAAAGAGTCCGCGAAAGCGGATATTGGTTTTAGATTTAACTTCGATTATTCAATTTTCAGTTGCTCCTCAATATCATTTTAATCTGTCTTTTTTCAGAAACTGCAACGATTCCCAAAAATACAATTAACATTGTAATACCAATGTAAATCTCTTCCCGAAATCTATAGAAGGATAGCAATGAAAGCACTATAGAAAGTGAAAGGTACAGACCTATTTTTTTTAGATTATATGGGATAGGATAGTATTTTCTGCCAAAGTAAAACGAGGTGAGCATCATTAAGGCGTAGGCTGCTAACGTAGCTACGGCAGATGCCAAATAACCATAGGTTTCAATGAAAAGTATGTTGATAATTAGGGTCACAATTGCACCTAAGACCGAGATGTATGCTCCAAATTTAGTACGGTCTGTAATTTTGTACCAAACCGATAAATTGTGATAAATACCAAGACAAAAATTTGCTATCAATATGATAGGCACAATCCACATAGCCTCCCAATAGGCTTCACTTCTTATGATGATGGGTTTGATTACATCTGCAAAAACAACCACGCTAAGTAAAATAACCGACCCTATAGCCACGAAAAACTCGAGTATCCTTGCGTAGTTTTTTTGTGGATTTTCAGAATTTGAATGACTGAAAAAATAGGGTTCAATACCTAGGCGGTAGGCGGTTGCAAACAGCGTCATAAACAAGGCCAATTTGTAACAGGCCGAGTACATCCCAATTTGGGTTTCAGCAGTATCTTCGGGTAGGAGATAGTCCAACAAGATGCGGTCAAAGGTTTCGTTAACTGAAAACGCGATGCCTGCAATTAACACGGGCAATGCGTAGCGCAGCATTTTTTTCCATAGTTCTTTATCAAACTGAAACGTGATTTTGGAATAAAATCCGGCCATTAAGAGAAGCGTTAGCCCGCTTGCAACTAAATTGGCAATGAAAACGTAGCTCACTTCAAAATCGGGTACGTAAATAGTTTCAAAGAAAGTTGAGGTTTCAGCTAAATCCTTTAAAGCTAACAGGAAAAATAGATTTAAGCCGATATTAACCAAAACATTTAGAATCTTAATTATTGCGTAACGAATTGGTCTCTCAGTGGCTCTAAGCCATGCAAATGGAATAATAACCAATGCGTCCAACAAAAGAATCCAAATGACAAGATTGATATATTTTACGTCAATATCCACCAGACTTGCAATCTGATTTTGAAAAATCAGCGCGATTATAAAAAACCCAATAGAAGATACAATTAAAGAAACCGCTGAGGTTGAAACGACGGTGGACTTGTTATTTTCTTTGTTGTAAAATCTAAAAAATGCGGTTTCCATACCATAGGCAAGAATCACATTGAAAAGAACGAAATATGAGAAAATGATGCTTATTCGTCCATACTCCGCAACAGAAGACAACACCCCATCAGTTGTGTAAAGAAAGACTAAGAAGAAATTTATCATTCTAGGCAGCACGGTAGCTAAACCGTAAACAAATGTCTGCCTAAACAATGATTTTAATGCGCTCAACCCAATACTGAATTTACGCTAAATGTACGTTTTTAAGAACGACTGTACAAAATGAAAGTATATCCCTAATATCACTGCTTATTTAAAGGTGCGCCAGGAAAGTTTTGCGGTTGTCTCTCTGCGATTTCAGTAATCTTATAATATTGGGTTTTACCTTTGATTTTAAAAGTTACAACACATTCATTTAATTCTAGCTCAAAGGGGATTTTTTCTGAACGGTTCGGTAATTTGTTCTTGGCTTCGGCATTCATATCGCTACTAACGATGATATCCTTTGGTTGATTGAAGGCCGTATTGAATCTACCGATGTACAACATAGGACTAGTAGGTTTTATTTCCAATTTTGCCATTTTGCCTCTAAAAAAAACACTATCTAATTCGATTGATTTGTCTTTTATCGGGATAAAAAGATTAATTCCCGAGCCGCCATCTTGCACCCCAGCGCTCCATTTTTGGAAATAGACCTCACCAAAATCTGCAGATGCCTTTTTCTGTAATTTTTGAGCTGAAGAGCAACTGGTCATACCAATCATGATAATTGAAAACAATATTGAAAATACAATCGATTTTAGCGACTTCATTATGGTTCATTTAGGTTCAACAAAAGTACGATTTCAAATTTGATGCCAATATTGGCCGTTAGCTATTAGCTGTTGGCCTTTGGCCTTTTGCTTTTGGCCTTCAGCTTGAATCAACCTTAATTTGATTGTTAATTTTGTATTGCTTTTAATATGGAAAGCTCTTTTTTTACCTGAACTGCTATTAATGTTAGTAATCCGATTAAAACAAAAACTGCCGAAATTTTTATATATAAATAGAAGCCATTACTGAGATTTTTCTCAAAAAGTGGTAATAGTAGAACGAAACCAAAACAATAAGCAAAAATGATTAAAGGGGTGCCTACGTAATGGGTCCACACACGATTTTTATAGTAATTGCGGATTCTGCTTTTGAAAGTAATCGCGTCTATGTCAAATTTTAAGCTTTTCAGATTTTTAATACTCACAAGTTCCAATACTATTCTTATTGCCAAAACACTAATCATTATTCCCAATCCCAAGGCAGCCCGTGCGTTATTGTAGGCGGTAATGTAGAAGAAAAACACAACCAAAACAATTAAGGTAATGGATAGAATCAGGTTGGTCAATTTCTGCTTGTTTTTAATGTATTCGGCTTTTTTAACAATTTGTTGACTGCCATTTTCTGGAGTGTTAGGGGCAGACTGGTCATTCCAACTTGATTTTAAAGTTTCAAAATCGCTCATGTTTTTACGCATTTAGTGAGTTCGTTTTTAATTCGATGTAATCTGGTTCTAACAGTTCCGTGGGCCATTCCCATGATGTAGGCAATTTCCTTTTGGGGAAGTCCCTGTAGTTCTAAAAGAATCAGGCTTTTGTTATCTCTGTTAAGTTTATCAATACAACGATAAAGTGCTTTGATTTGGGCTTCCGTTTCATGCGTTTGATTTTCAAACTCTGATTTCAAGTGGCCAAGGTGTTTCTCTACAGAAACATGTTGCTTCTTTCTAATTTTAATATTTGAAAGGCAGGTATTCACAGTAATCCTATATATCCAAGTTGAAATGCTCGATTCATTTCTAAAATTGGAAAGATTTCCCCAAACTTTTACAAAAACATCCTGTGCAACCTCTTTTGCAATTGATTCGTTCCCTCCAAAATAACCCAAACAGATGCGAAAAACGTTAGGGTAGTTGGTGTCATAGATACTATCAAATTGGTTTTGTGCTGACATGTATTCGCTAGAGGTTTGAATCAAAGTTCAGCATTAATCGCTTCAATCAACCATGCAGGCTGGTCAAACATGATGAAATGGGCTGAGTTTTTGGCAAATTTTATATTGTAATCGCTCAACTTTTCATATTGTTTGGCGTAAGTCTGTTTTACCATTTCCAAGCCATAAGGTTCGGTTGCAGCTAAAATAGTAATAGGTGTTTTGATTTTGGCGAGGTCTTCGCGTAAGTCCAGTTTCAGTAAATCGGTATAACCGTGAACGTAGGTTTTTCGGTCAGAATCAATTATCCATTTTACAATTAAGTTTCTCTTATTTTCATTTAGGGTCATTCCTTGAGCCATTTGACTAGCCATAACCTTAAAGCTTTTCTCATCCATTTTAAGTAGTTGTTGGCTGTAGGGATTATCATAAGTGATGGATTCCGCATTAAAATTGGGCATCATCATCGCGCCAGTTGATGCTAATGCATCAATAACTATGATTTTTTTGAATGTATGATTGTTTTCACTCGCAATCCAAAGCCCAAGTGTCCCTCCCAAACTATGCCCGATAATCGTTGGATTGTCTAATTCCTGTTCTGAAATATAAGATGACACGGCCTCTTTGATTTTAGGCAGCCAAGGTATTTCAATTGGAGGAACACTTCCAAAACCAGCAAAAGTAAATACGTGGCATTGATGTTTTTTTGAAAGTGTGTCAATAATGCCGTCCCAAACCTCTGCTGGACATGTGAAACCGGGAAATAATAGAACAGGTGCTCTCTTTCCTTTTACAGTAACAGTAAAGGCTTCTGATTGTGCGGTTAATTTAATACAGATACATAGAAATACGCTGAGCAAAAAATATCTAAAATAGTACATTTTGAGTCTTTTTAAAGGTTAATTTCCTTTTAGACACCATTGACTAAAAATGTTACATTTTTAAAATTCGAATTCCAATTTATACAAAAAAAACCCGATTTATGAATCGGGTTTTTATTATTTGACAATTTGATTGCTACTATTCGTCAACAGTTGCTAAGCTTGAATTAGCTGTGTTTTCATAGATTGAAGGCGGGCCATTTTCATAATATGTTCCGGCGCGTTCATCATTAATTGTAATTTTAGTGTAATTGGTTTGACCATTTTCGATGTAGCTTATTACACATTCGTTAGTTCGAAGATTGAATTTATAATCGGCTGGTTTTTCTGGTGTTTCGAACGTGTATAACTTTGATGGATTTTCTAATGTTGCAACGAATTGGCCTTTTTCTTGTCTAAGTGGCGCTTTGAGATTTCTAAAATAAACCTCTTTAAGTTGAACATTTTCATTTAGGGAAACATTTGGAAAATAAATATTATATCCTGTTCCTCCTACTTTAATTCCTGCATACCACTCTTGAAAATAAACGTTTTCAAAATCAATCTCTGTATTTGCTGTGGATGAAGTAATGTTGTTTTGGGCCTGGGCCATACTATATATGCCCAAAAAGGTAATGGCTAGAAACGCCATTTTAAAAAGTCTCATAATAATGTAGGTTAAGATTTGGACTTGAAATATACAAAAATAATTTGAAATACGACATTAAATCGATAAAAATAGCTTTTGGACGATATTATGTAAGAAAATAGCTATATTATTTAGCGAGCTGAATTGGTGCAATAACAACATTATCATACAAAAATTTTTAAGTTGACTTTGAAATATTGATATTTCGTTCAGGATGGTTTACTGCATGGGCAGGGCTGTGAACAACACTAAATGTATTTGGAAAACCACAACTTGAGTAATCCTAATCAATACATTAATCATAGATGTTTTGTCCTCATTATGAGACCTCGAAAATGAGGGTGTCGGCTTAAAACCGCAGCGATTTTTTAGTCTTAATCACTCAACGCGTCCGCGCTTTGGAAATTTGGTCTCTCTGCGTTCGACCTAATCACTCTTGGCGTCCACTAAGAGAATAATTTGACTCCGGTATCGCTCCGTCTAATCACTCAACGCGTCCGCGCCTCCTACGATTTCTAAGATTTCGTTGGTGATGGCAGCTTGTCTTGCTTTATTATAGGTAAGTTTCAATTGGTCGCGAAGCTCTTTGGCGTTGTCGGTTGCCTTATGCATAGCGGTCATTCGCGCACCGTGTTCTGATGCAAAACTATCGCGAACGGCTTTATACAATTGGGTTTTTAGTGATTTTGGAATCAATTCCTCAACGATTTCCAATTTTGAAGGCTCAAAAATATAATCGGCAGTAGCTGTATCATCTCCTTCGATAGGCTTGATAGGTAAGAACTGCTCGGTTATGACTTCTTGGGTAGCTGCGTTTTTGAATTTATTGTAAATGATTTCGATTTTATCAAAGTCACCTGAAACAAATTTATCCATTAACATTTCAGCAATTTCAGCGACATTCTCAAAACTCAAATCATCAAAAATCTCGCTTTTATTAGCAATAACACTATTGGTTTTCTTAATGGCATCATTAGCTTTTTTACCAATAGTTACAAAAGAAACGTCTTGGTTAGCGTAGATATTTGTTGCACGTTTTGAGACCTCTTTTACGATATTCGAGTTAAATGCCCCGCATAAGCCACGATTAGAGGTAATAGCAACAATTAAGACTTTTTTGACTGGACGTTGCTCGGAAAATTTGCTTCCCGAATCTTCATCTAGTGTTGCACTCAAATTTTGTAGAAGTTCGGTTAACTTATCAGCGTAAGGTCGCATTGCCGTTATAGCATCCTGCGCCTTTTTCAACTTTGCGGCAGATACCATTTTCATGGCACTAGTAATCTGCATCGTTGATGAAACCGATGATATTCTGCTTCTTATTTCTTTTAAGTTTGCCATAAGCTTCACCTAGCCTCCCCGAAGGGGAGGAACTGATTCGTTATTCAATTATTAATCTTGTATCTCATATTTGCATACGTAGCACGTCCTGTTTTCTCTCCGCCTTATGGCGGAAGATTAAGAGGGGCTTTTTTAATACTTCCCACTCATATCCTTAGCCACACTTGTAAGGGTATCTGTCACCTCATCGGTTAACTTACCAGCTTTTAAGGTTTCTAGGGTTTCAGGATGTTTCGCTTTAAGAAATTCGATATAATCTCTTTCAAACTCCTTTACCTTATCTACAGGAACGTCCCTTAATAGGTTCTTGGAACCAGCGTAGATAATAGCTACTTGCTCCTCAACTGGGAACGGGTCGTTTTGAGCTTGCTTCAAAATCTCTACGTTTCGCTTTCCTTTTTCAATAACATTTAGTGTTACCGCATCAAGGTCTGAACCGAACTTAGCGAAAGCCTCCAATTCACGGAACTGTGCTTGGTCTAATTTTAAGGTACCAGATACCTTTTTCATTGATTTTATCTGAGCATTACCACCAACCCGTGATACCGAAATACCTACGTTAATCGCCGGACGAACGCCTGAGTTAAATAAATCACCATCTAAGAATATCTGACCATCGGTAATTGAAATTACGTTGGTTGGGATATAAGCTGATACATCACCTGCTTGGGTTTCAATGATTGGCAATGCTGTCAACGAACCGCCGCCTTTTACCATAGGCTTAAGCACCTCTGGTAAATCATTCATTTCTTTAGCGATTGTGTCGTTATCAATAATTTTTGCTGAACGTTCTAATAGCCTTGAGTGAAGGTAGAAAACGTCACCTGGGTAGGCCTCACGTCCCGGTGGACGACGTAATAACAATGACACTTCACGGTAAGCGACTGCTTGCTTGGATAAATCATCATATACAATTAAGGCCGGACGTCCAGTATCTCTAAAATATTCACCAATTGATGCCCCAGTAAAAGGCGCATAAACCTGCATTGCTGCTGGGTCTGATGCGTTTGCAGCTACGATAGTCGTGTAGGCCAAAGCACCTTTTTCTTCCAAAGTCTTGGCAATGTTTGCCACAGTAGATGCTTTTTGCCCTACGGCAACATAGATACAATATACAGGTTCTCCAGCATCGTAAAATTCTTTCTGGTTTAAGATGGCATCAATACAAACGGTGGTTTTACCAGTTTGACGGTCGCCAATAACCAACTCACGCTGTCCTCTTCCCACAGGAATCATGGCATCAATCGCTTTTATTCCAGTTTGAAGTGGCTCGGTAACAGGCTCACGATAAATAACACCTGGTGCTTTACGCTCCAATGGCATCTGGTAAGTTTCACCTGCAATTGCGCCCTTTCCATCAATAGGATTACCTAAAGTATCAACAACACGCCCAACGATTCCTTCACCAACATTCACTGAGGCGATTTTACCAGTTCGTTTCACAGTAGAGCCTTCTTGTACGCCAATGGAGGTACCTAAAAGAACGATACCAACATTGTCTTCTTCTAAATTTAAGACGATACCCTCAAGACCACCATCAAACTCTACTAATTCCCCGTATTGGGCGTTTGAAAGTCCGTAAGCACGAACAATACCATCACCAACGGTCAACACAGTTCCAACTTCATCTAAAGTTGCTCCTGCTTCAAATCCTGAAAGCTGTTGTTTTAAGATTGCTGAAATTTCAGCTGGTTTTACTTCTGCCATCTCATATAAGGTTTTAGGCATTAGGCATTAGGTTTTATATGAAACCTTAACCTTAAGCCTTAATTTAATGTAAATTCTCTTTTTAGTTTTTCTAATTTATTGGCAACACTGGCGTCATACTGCGTGTCGCCTACACGTAGAATAAATCCACCTAAAATGTCTTCATCTACAATTTTCTTTAATTCTGCATTTTTCCCTGTCAATTCCTTAACCTTCGCCATGACTTTTTTCTCCAGAGCTGAGTCTAAGGGCACTGCAGTTGTAACGGTGGCAACTTGCACACCTTTTAGCTCGTCGTAAAGTTTAATATACTGATTGGCAACCGTACCTAAAATAGAAATTCGATTGTTTTCAATTAGCGTATCGAAAAGGCTCTTAGACTGAGCGTTAATTGACTTAAATATATCTAAGACCACATTTTTTTTTACTGAAGATGCCACGACAGGACTCTCTAAAACCTGCTTTAATTCCCTATTTTCGGAAATTGTTTTGGCAATTAAAACCATGTCCTTATTAACGGCCAAAGATGTCTTATTTTCTTCGGTCAAACTTAATAAGGCTTTTGCGTATCGTATGGCTGCTCTTTCTGACATAGTAATGCCCACGAAAGTGGGTATCTTGTTATTAATTTAAAGTTGCTTCGCCCAACATTTTATCCACTAAATCCATTTGCTTGGATCTGTTTGATAATTCATCTTGAACAACTTTCTCTGCAATTTCAATTGACATCAATGCTACTTGACTTTTCAGTTCTGCCATCGCTGATTTCTTTTCACTTTCAATGGCCAATTGCGCCTGCTCAATCATTTTGTTAGCCTGATTTTGAGCTTCTTCTTTAGCATCGTCAATCATCTTGGTCTTCATCTCTCTTGCCTCTTTCAACATATTTTCGCGTTCCATTCTAGCCTCTTGCAAAAGTTTTTGATTGTCTGCCTGAAGGTTTTCCATTTCCTTTTTTGCATTTTCTGCAGCATCAAGCGCATCCTGAATACCATCTTCCCTTTCGGCTAAAGAATTCATGATTGGCTTCCAGGCATATTTCACCATTAAGAAAATTAGACCTAAAAGTAATATGGTCTGAACTATAAATAATCCTGGTGAAAAGTCGTTAAGTAATTTTTCCATTTTTGTAACTCAGGTTTTGTTTTTTAATTTTTTACGAAACACAACCTGCAACCAACCGTTACAGGTTTGCGTTTCGTGGATTTTAAGGTTCTTATTTTCCTAAGAATAAAGCACCAAATGCAAGACCTTCTAAAAGTGCTGCAATAATAATCATCGCTGTTTGAATCTTACCTGTCGCTTCTGGCTGACGTGCAATACCTTCCATTGCTTTTCCACCAATTTGGCCAAGACCGATACCTGCTCCGATTACGATTAACCCTGCTCCAATTAAATTGTAAGTTACTGGTTCCATGATAAATAAAAATATATAGTTAAATTAAAAAACTCAAATTAAATAAAATCAGCTCTTACATCTTCTGATGATTCATGACCCTCATGATGTTCATCATGCCCGTGGTCGTGTTCTGCAACTGCCATCCCGATAAATAAGGCTGATAACATTGTAAATATATAGGCTTGTAAGAATGCAACTAGTACCTCAATTAGTGTTATAAAAAATGATAATACCAAGGACAGGCCAGTTGCCCCAACAGTACCTAAAGATTCTCTAAGGGTAAACATGATTGCAATCAAACTCATTACAACAATATGCCCTGCCGAAATATTCGCAAAAAGACGAACCAGTAATGAAAATGGCTTAATAATAAAAGCTCCGGCCAATTCAATTACCGCTAATACTGGGCGAATCCACCATGGTGCATCTTGCATCCATAACATATGAATCCAATAATCCTTATTTCCACTTACCGTATAAATAACTAAGGTAAATATTGCTAAGCATGCGGTCACGGCTAATTGTCCAGTGACATTGAAGCCAAATGGTGTCAATCCAGCTAAATTTAGTGCCCAGATAAAAAAGAAAACAGTAAGTAAATAGCCTGTAAAGCGTCTGTAGTGCTTATCACCTATATTGGGTCGGGCAATTTCATCCCTTACATAAATAACTAGTGGTTCTAAAACGCGTCCAAAACCCGTTGGAATCTTTTTTGTTTTGTATTGCTTGGCAAGACCTCGAAACCAAATGAATAATAATAAACCAATCAACAAAATGCCAACAACGCTTTTTGTGATTGACAAATCCAAAACCTTGTGGGCGTTTTTAGCATGATTACCCTCATCAAATGCGACAATATCTGCGCCTTGGTCTAATTCATAAATTTTACTGTGGATTTTCGTGAATTTCGAACCGTTTTTTTCAACGATAACTTTTCCACTATCATCATGGTGAAACTCGGAGGACATAAAAGTCACCAAACCATTGCTCGTCCAGATAATTACTGGTAATGGAAAACCTATGTGTTTACGTTCCCCGATGCCATTGGTATAAGAGAACAAATGAAAGTCATGAGAGTCTTGAATGTGATGAATAATGTATTCATCTACTTCTTCCTTGGTATCTACCATTCCCTTAGAATGACCATCATCATGCCCATGTTCGTCATGTTCTTGGGCGAAAGAAGTAGGAGCTATAAAAATAAGAATTGCTAAAACCGAAAATTTGAAATACTTCTGCAAATCCTTCATTAGTTGTAATGTCAAAAAATTACCCTTTCTAAATTCCGTGCAAAAGTACACAATAAATCAATATTACAAACCTTATTTCGGACTAAATTTTATGTCTTATTTTTTGTTTAAAATCTTAGCAATCAAATAGACTTCCAAAGTAAGAAATACAGTAAGAGGAAAGAGCAAATTAAGCCGTTCAACCATGTTAAATATTTCGATTTTAAAGACGGTATCTTTAAAAAACAAATAGAACAAAATACCTTTAATAAAAAGCGTAGGTAGGTAGATAAAACCCAGCTGCGGTTTAACTTTAGATAAATTTGATAAAAACAGGAAATGCAAGCAGATGATTAGCGATGACATTACGAAAAAAACGTCAACATCAAGAACATTGAATCTTATGACATCGAAATCTTCAATAATGGTGTATTGTGCAAAATAAACCACAATAAATGCCAGGCAAAAGAGTGCGGTTTGTTTTAAGAGCGCTTTAATCATCCTCTTTAGAAACCTTAATAACCTGTGAAATTACCAAATACATTGCGATAAAAACAGATAACAGGGTAATGGTACTCTCCAAAAAATCAACGCTGTATTTGTTATCAAGCCAACCACCTAGCAGATTACCCATCCAAATGGTTAGTCCCATTTGCATTGCAACGGTTGTAAATCTGATGTATTTATTAGGCCCCTTATTTTTTATCAGATTATGGTTTTGAAGTTGTAGGCGTTGCTTTTGGGCCGCTCAAAGGTTTAGAGCCTCCACCCATAGAGCAGGTTGCATTAAATGTTGCACCAGGTTCTACAGCAAGCTTACCAACTTCAGTTTCGCCCTCTACGTGAGCCGTTGCTCTTAGGGATAGCGTATCGGTCAATATGATTTTACCCGAAAATTTACCTTCAATATCGGCATTGCTGCTTTTTAAGGTTCCATTGATCATCCCGGTTTTACCAATGACGACTTTACCTGGAGTCTTGACATTACCTTCAATTTTACCTTCGATTCTAAAATCTCCGTCGCTGATGATGTCACCGGTTATAGTTGTGCCTTTGCCAATAGTATTTTGTTGGGAAACTGAGTCTGTAGCCATACGTCCTGATTTTTTTTCTGAAAACATGAGTATTCGTGGTTGTTTATTGAGATTCTAAGTACTGATCTAAATTCTTATGTCTTTGAATGATTTCGTAGTTTGGGGACGAGATTGAATAAAAATCCCGCTTTATCTTTAATTTCTTTTCTTCTAAAATTTCAGCAAAACCTGCTGCACCTTGCACACTATTCAAGCCGTGCACAACTACAAATGTAATATCTTCGGTGTAAACATCAACCGAGGTGCTCAATTCAAACAACTCAACGGTCTGAATGGCCTCTTCCAGTTTTTTCTGAAAATCTTCAATTTTATCATTTTCGTCATTATCAAAAGGATAGAGAATGTTAAAATGTTTGGCAGTATCGTCAGCTAAAAACGTTTTATTCGAAAACAGCGGAAATGATTCTTTCATGATTTTTTGGGCCTGTTTGCCTTCCTCAGAATTTGGGTAGGTTAAGGCCACATAATTTACTCCTGCTTTATAATCGTCAAATCCATAGAGCCTTCCTTTGGCAGAGGCTTTGAGTATTTCAAATTTGGGCACCATCGGGTGTCCTTCAAATTGCTTGACGTATGCTTCGGTTTTTTCGATGACCTCCCCGTAATTTTGATTTTCAAATTCTTCGTAAAGATTTGTATATAAGGTTTCTGGGCTATTTTCATCTGAACTAAGACCAGCTTCTGGATTTAGTAAAATTTCAGCGTAGCGGGAATTTGAGTTGGCTAAAAATAAATTGGAAGCGCTTTTAGGAAATAACCCAGAA
>JBCCOJ010000013.1:0-28799 GCA_039025415.1 Bacteroidota bacterium
CCTCAATATCTTATAAAATTCTCATATCTGAAATTTAATACTAAGGCCAAATTCTTTAGGTTACCTCACCCGAATTGCCTTTGGCAAGTTCGACCTCTCCAAAGGAAAGGTAAAATGGATACCTCGACTAAAAGTGTCGAGGAATTACTTTATCTGAACAAATATATCACAATCGGTTTTTATATCTTTGCAGGCCTTTTAAAACATGTATTACTTTGAGAACCAAAACGCTTAAAAAGAATAAAATAAATGTTGTAACCCTTGGTTGTAGCAAGAATCTTTATGACAGTGAAGTGCTCATGGGGCAGTTAAAAGCCAGTGGGCAAGATGTTGTACATGAACAGGAAGGTAATGTAGTGGTCATCAACACTTGTGGGTTTATAAACAATGCCAAGGAAGAGAGTGTAAATACCATTTTGGAATTTATGCAGAAAAAAGAGGCGGGCGAAGTAGATAAGGTTTTTGTAACCGGATGCCTAAGTGAACGCTATAAACCGGATTTACAAAAGGAAATCCCCAACGTTGACCAATATTTTGGAACCACAGAATTACCTCAACTTTTGAAGGCGCTCGGTGCAGATTATAAGCACGAACTGATTGGTGAACGTTTGACCACCACCCCAAAAAATTACGCCTATCTTAAAATTGCTGAAGGCTGTGACAGACCCTGCAGTTTTTGTGCAATTCCATTGATGCGCGGTAAGCATAAATCAACCCCAATTGAGGATTTAGTAACCGAAGCCAAAAACTTAGCCGCAAATGGCGTCAAGGAGTTAATTTTAATTGCACAAGATTTAACCTATTACGGCCTAGACCTTTATAAAAAACGAAATTTAGCTGAACTACTAGAGCATTTGGTTGAAGTGGACGGCATTGAATGGATTCGATTGCATTATGCATTTCCAACAGGGTTTCCAATGGATGTGTTGGACGTCATGAAGCGAGCGCCTAAAATCTGCAATTATATAGATATCCCTCTTCAACACATTTCAGATAATATCCTCAAGAGCATGCGACGTGGTACGACCAAAGAAAAAACCACTAAGCTACTCAAAGAATTCAGGGCTAAAGTTCCTGAAATGACCATCAGGACCACTTTAATCGTAGGATATCCAGGTGAGACCGAAGACGACTTTCAAACGCTGAAACAATGGGTCAAAGACATGCGTTTTGAGCGTTTGGGCTGTTTTACCTATTCTCATGAGGAAAATACACATGCTTTTTATTTAAAAGATGACGTGCCAGAGGACGTGAAAATAGACAGAGCCAATCAAATTATGGAAATTCAATCACAAATTTCATGGGAGTTGAATCAAGAAAAAATCGGTCAGGAATTTAAGGTGGTTATTGATAGAAAAGAGGGCAATTATTTTGTGGGACGCACGGAGTTTGATTCACCTGACGTGGATAATGAAGTGCGAATTTCCGCGGAAAATACCTATCTAAAAACAGGGGAATTCACTACGGTAAAAATAATCGAAGCTGAAGATTTCGACCTTTATGCAGAGGTGGTTTCATCTTAAATAAAGGTTATTGAATATTTAAATTCTTATTAAAAGCATGTCATTCAAAGACCTAAGTCTAAATGCGTCTATAATCAAGGCGCTTGACGAAATTGGTTATCAATCCCCAACCATAGTTCAAACTAAGGCGATTCCATCTATACTAAATCGTAACGATTTGATAGTTTCTGCCGAAACTGGAACAGGGAAGACCGCTGCCTATGCCTTGCCCATATTGCAACTTTTATTTGACCGTCAAGACGCTCCCAAAAAGAGAAAAACCATAAAAGGACTGGTGATTAGCCCAACACGAGAACTGGCGGTTCAAATTGGGAAGGATTTTAAAAATTACGGTAAATACACCAATCTCAGAACGGCCGTATTATTTGGTGGTACGAGTATTGAACCACAAATTGACATCTTAAATAAAGGGGCAGACATCATCATCGCCACCCCAGGTCGACTTTTAGATTTACACAAGCAAGACCTTATTAATTTAGACTATGTTGAATCGTTTGTATTGGATGAAGCCGACGTGATGCTGAACATGGGCTTCATAGATGATGTCAAAAAAATCGAAAGGCTCTGCCCCGAAAAAAAGCAAACCTTGATGTTCTCGGCCACTATCCCATATAAGGTTGAAAATCTGGCCAAGGAAATTTTAAAACATCCTGAACGCATTGATGTTACCTCTCAGGGAGCTTCAAAACCTGATATCAATCAAATTTTATATTACGTCCCCAAACGACAAAAGATTGCCCTATGCCTTCATCTACTAAGAAATGAAATCAAAGGTAATATCCTGATATTTCGACGAACTAAGTTTGGTGTTGATAAATTAGCCGAACGCCTTGTCGAAAAAGGCTATCAGGCGGAGCGATTGCACGGTGACCGTTCTCAATCTGAGCGGCAAACCGCCCTTAATAAGTTTAAAAATGGCATGATAAAGATTTTGGTAGCAACTGATGTCGCCTCTCGAGGAATCGATGTTGAAAAATTAGATGCCGTCATTAATTTTGATTTGCCCAGCAAAGCCGAAACTTACGTGCACCGAATTGGAAGAACTGGCAGAGCAGGTGAAGTAGGTCGGGCTTATTCATTTTGCTCAGCTGATGAAAAAGCTTACGTAAAAAGCATTGAAAACCTTATCAACTATCAAATTCCAATTGACCAAAATCATCCATTTCTTTTAGACCCTAATGCCAAACCCACAGTGCATAAAAAGAAAGGCAGCAAGTATAAAAAAGGACGTAAGGGCGAAGGGGCCAAAAAGCGAAAGAAACGTTGGTATTAATAAGGTTTGAGGTTTTAGTTTAAAAAAACTCTATTTCTATCAGAAAATAATTAGGTATGTCAAAGACCCTCCCCCATTCTTCGCGTTTAAATGCGCTATCAGAAACCTCGCAATATTTTTTCCATCCTGTTTCCTTATCTAAATAAGGTAAAAAATAGCCCATAATTATGTTAGGTTCGTTTAGCTTTATGGGGATTGACGGATTTGCACCTAAAAAGTCATGCAGCGCATATTTATCTTCAGATGCCCTTATGTTATAAACGCGCTCTGTTGAAAATCGCTCCATCAAGAAATCCATCTTTATGTTATTGCTCGATTTCGTTTCAACGAAGTACTTAAACTTAAATACCGAGTCCTGAATTGAAGACAAGTATTCATATTCACCCGTATCAATTATCGTATCGCTTTTAGATACACTTCCATTAGAAAACTCTTTCAGTATAATGCGGTAATTTTTGTTAACTAAATCTTTGCCCTTAAACTCTAGTTTCATGACCTCAATATCTTGGAACCGCAATAAATCATGAAGCTCCTTATTGTCAGAGCCATACTGCGTTGATAGTTTTAGATTGCTTTCTTGGGAAATACCATAATTTAACCCCGAAGTGATAATTAATAAAAAACTGAGAATTCTCATATCTAATTAGATGTTTTAGGTTCAAAGGTGTCATTATAGGAATAGATGATACCGTGAACAACATCAAAATTTATATCGCCTGAAAAATGACCTTCATTTTTAGGCTTTCTTTCCAACATATTAAACTTTTCTCCGGTTCTGCTGGGCTGCATGTTTACAGAAACATCATTGAAATGATTAACGGTATTATTTCCAATTACTTTAAACTTGAAGTCATATGTTTCGGGATAGAAAAAATGGATTTTAGAATACTCTGAAAACAGGTCAAAACGTTCAAAGGTTTTTTGCCAATTATAAAACCAATATTCACTATTGAAATCGTTAATAGTTACATTCTCTCCAATTTCTCCAACTTCCATCTTGGAGAATTCTGAAGTTATCTTGGCATTTTCGATGCTTCCGACAAGGCCATTACTTAGCGTATTAAAATTGTAATTACCCCCCAAGATTCCGTAGACTTGAAACTTTGCATTATCTAAGGTTATGTTATTATAGGCGTTGGTCAAACGTTTTGCCTTAAAAGCGCCCTGTTTTATGTCTAAGGATAATTCATTTGTAAAATCTTCGTTTACATTTATTTGCGAATCCTTTCCGTTAATCTGAAGCTTTACAAACGGCGGAATCCTGATAACAAAAAGGCTTCTAAGTATCTTTAGACCTGCTTTTCGTACTTTTTTTAATTTGCCGTTTTCATCTTTGATTTTAAAATGATTCTCTAAATATTTTATTCCGCTCAGTTTCCCCAAGGGTCTTTTTCCTACAATTTCCCTAATTATAGAGTCTTTCGATTTACGATACTTTTCATCTGATTTGCTTGCGGAAAAATCGAAATCCAAAACGAGCGCATCAGGCGTATCAATTGCGTAACTTATTTCATGAATTTTTGAGTTGCTTTTGGCAACCAGAGTTATGTGATTGTCAAACTTGCTAGCATTGACATCAATCTCAGAAATCTTTTCTTCAATCTCTTTTTTTGAATAGCCGTCAAACTCTATAACGTAATCAAAATGAATTTTCCCGTCATTGGAAGCTATAATTCCCACGGTAGAATTATCAAAATTGAATATGGCGGTGGTTTCTTTATCAGTTTCAAAACTTTGATTATACACTGTTTTTCTTTGCCCAAAAGCAAATGAAATAGATGTTAAAAGAAGTAATATCGTTTTATAATAGCTTTGCATCATTATTGATTTTTTGATTAAGAATTTCAATGTGTATCTGAATATCCTTCAGAAGTTGAAGACGTTTTTGTAGATTTTCAACTAAACTTTCGATTAGTATAATATCATTGGGGTCAGCTTTAAACTGGGTGGCTATTTGGTCATAATCTGTTGCTAAATCATTAAGTTTATTGCGATAACGGTCAATTAAAACCTTATCTTCTGTCAGTTTCACAAAACGCTCCCATTCAGCATCTATACTGGCTAAAAACTTTTTTTCAACCGCCATCATTTGAGTCTCAATCTTAGGGTTTTGGACGGTTTCCTCTGGGGTTTCATTTTCAGAAGCATTAAATACCATATAAGCCAATGAAATTGAAACCAAAACGACAGCAGCTATTTTATAAAACCAATCCAGTTTATAACTTGGATACTGATTAGTCTTTGAGGCTCTTAACTTTTTAATAAACTCATCCCGATGCCCATTTGGTAACCTAGACTCTATTTTAGTTTTAGGGTTCCCTTGATGGGTATCCTCTTTTAGTAAATCTCTAATATCCTGCTGCATTGTACTTTTGTTTTAGTTGTTCTTTTAATTGCAATCGTCCTCTCCTAAGTCGGGTGCGTGATGTTTTGACTGGTATATTCAATATTTCTGAAATCTCTTGGTGATCATAGCCTTCAATAAGGTATAAGTTCAAGATGACCCGATGGTTTTCCTTCATATTTTCAATTGCCATGAGAACATCTGCTTTATTTAATCTTGTATCAACACTCCAATAATTATCATCCTCGATTGACAGATGCTCGGTTTCAATTTCTGAAAGCTCAAGTCGATTCTTTTTTAATTCATCAACACATTGATTAATGATGATGCGCTTTAACCAGCTACCAAAGGTCGAATGGCTTTTATAACTTTCAATTTTGGTGAAGGCCTTCAAAAATCCCTCCTGCATAGCGTCTTTTGCCTCTTCTGTGGATAAATAACGTGAAGCCACAATAAACATCCCCTCGCAATAGCGGTCATAAACCTTTAGCATGGCTTTTTCATTACCTGCTTTGACATTTTTAATAAGCGTATGTATTGATTCTGGCATTAAGATGGATTAGTGCTTTATTTAAATAACGAGAAAAAAAGTTTAGGGTTTCATTTTTCTTGAAATACTTTTATAAAGTCTTATTAAAATACAATCTTTGAAAAGCTTACTTTTAAGGAACTAATGCTTTTCAAACTAGGCCCAGCTAATTTTAAGTTTTACGCAATTAAAGCTAATTTCGAGTGTGATAAATTCCAATACTGAAATATTAAAAACCGAAGCACTTTCGGTAGGTTACCAATCAAAAAAAAATCAAGTTACGGTCGCCAATAATATCAATCTTAGTATGAAAAAAGGGGAATTGGTGGGATTGGTTGGTGCCAATGGTATAGGTAAATCAACACTTTTACGAACCTTGGCAAACATTCAAGAAGCTTTGGGTGGAACAATTGAAATCAACTCCAAAAGCCTAGAATCTTATTTGGCTCCAGATTTAGCCAAAGTTTTGAGCTTAGTTTTGACCGAACAATTGATGTCAAAAAATCTTTCGGTATATGAAATGGTAGCATTGGGCAGACAACCCTACACCAATTGGATGGGTAAATTACATGAAAATGATATGGCCATTGTTGATGAAGCCATTAAACAGACAAATAGCTCAAACTTAAAGCATAAAAAATGTTACGAGCTTAGTGACGGTCAACTTCAGATAATTATGATAGCGAGAGCATTGGCCCAAGACACCCAACTCATCATCTTAGATGAACCCACAACCCATTTAGACATGTACCACAAGGCCTACATCCTTAATTTACTCAAAAAAATTACCAAGGAAATCAAAAAGACCATTCTATTTTCTTCGCATGAAATTGATTTGGCCATTCAATTATGTGATAAAATGATTGTGATGACAAATGAAAAAGTTATTTCAGAAACCCCCACACAACTTATCAATACTGGAGTTTTCGAAAACCTTTTCCCAAAGGATTTGATTGCATTTGACAAGGAATTAGGCCGGTTTAGGGTTAGAAAATGAATCCATAGCCAAGGATTTTTAAAACCTAAAAACCTATCTTTGATTAAATCTCATTAACCATTTATGTCAGAAACTCTTATCCTTGTTATTGCAATACTAATTTCCGCTACGGTTGGTGCATATCTCGGAATGCTTTTTACAAAACTTAAAAGTAAAAGCGAACAAAGTACATTAGAGGAACGAAATGCAAACCTCTCTCAGCAATTGGAAGAGTCAAAACAATTTCATTTATCTGAAACTGAAAAATTACAAGACGATTTCCAAAGAAAAATGGAAGAATTACAACAGTCCATTACCAAGATTGAAACCGAGAGGGAAGCTATAAGAAAGGAAAAGGATTTACTCAATACCGAATTGGCGAGGCGCAATACCGAGCTTGATAATCTGCAACAGCTTTATAACAAGCGTGAAAACGAGGTCGAAGAACGCCAACAGCAGCTACGAAAAGATTTTGAACTGCTCGCCAATAAAATTCTGGATGAAAAGTCAGAAAAATTCACCCTACAGAACAAAGAGAATATCAAAAATATTCTGAACCCGCTTCAAGAGAAAATTCAAATATTCGAAAAGAAAGTAGACGATACCCAGAAGGAAAGTATCAGCATGCATTCAGCATTAAAAGAGCAACTGCTAGGTTTAAAGGACTTAAATCAACAAATGACCAAAGAGGCCGAAAATCTTACTAAAGCTTTAAAGGGCGATAGCAAAATGCAAGGTAATTGGGGCGAATTGGTGCTTGAACGTGTTTTGGAAAAATCTGGTTTGGAAAAAGACCGTGAATACTTTGTCCAGCAAAGTTTTACACTAGCAGATGGAACACGAGTCTTACCTGATATCGTATTGCACTTGCCCAATAGCAAGAAGATGATTATTGACAGTAAGGTATCGCTTACGGATTATGAACGCTACGTTAACGCAGAGGAAGAGCAACGGCCAGTCTATTTAAAATCACATATAAATTCCATTAGAAAGCACGTTGACCAATTGTCGGCAAAAAACTACCAGGATTTGTACGATATCGAATCTCCAGATTTCGTTTTGTTATTCATTCCAATTGAACCTGCTTTTGCCATTGCCATCAATGAAGATAATTCGCTTTACAACAAAGCCTTTGAAAAGAATATTGTCATCGTGACCCCTTCAACCCTATTGGCGACTTTACGTACCATTGACACCATGTGGAATAATGAAAAGCAACAGCGAAATGCTATAGAAATAGCGCGACAAGCGGGTGCGCTTTACGATAAGTTTGAAGGACTTGTCAAGGATTTGACGGGAGTCGGAAAAAAAATAGACGATGCTAAGAAAGATTATTCATCGGCAATGAACAAATTGGTGGAAGGCCGAGGTAACCTGATTACCAGCGTCGAAAAGTTGAAGCGCATGGGTGCCAAAGCTAAAAAGTCCTTACCTGATAAAATCTTAGAACGAGCCAATGATGATGGGCGATTGGATTTGTAACTTAATTTAAAATAAAGATTACCACTTTCGTGGCAATTACTATGAAAAAAGCATTCGGAATATTAATCATATCAGTGATTGCCATTTTGGCGATTTTTTACGCGGTAGTTTATTTTGTTCCCTATAGTGAGGGCTATCGCTCGGGAGAGTTAATAAAATTTAGCAATAAGGGTGTTATTGTCAAGACTTGGGAAGGACAAATAAGCCAAGGAATTTCTGGTGCCCAGATTTTTTCGTTTTCAGTATTGGACAAGGATAAAGACGTCATTGAAAATTTAAAGGATTTTCAAGGCGAGTATGTGAAGCTGACCTATACTGAACGTTTCGCGACCTTCTTCTGGCTTGGCGACACTAAGTATTTTGTGACCAAGGTTGAAAAGGAGAGTTCGCCGCATTTTAGGAAATAATTATTTATAAACTGACTTCTCGAGCGGAGTCGAGAGGATTTTAGACTATCATTCTTTAAGAAGGTCGACTCCGTTTATCTTGAGCAAGGTCGAAAGGCTCGACCAGACAGAAATTTGCTTTATGTTCTAAATAATCAAACAATGCCAAACTTCAAAACCGTTGACTCCTCAAGAATCAGTATTTCAGAACTGATGAAACCTAACCACTCTAATTTCGGCGGAAAGATTCATGGTGGCTATATTTTAAATTTAATGGACCAGATTGCCTTTGCCTGTGCCTCGAAGCACTCCAAAGCCTACTGCGTAACCGCTTCTGTGGATACGGTCGATTTTTTAAGTCCAATTGAAATCGGTGATTTAGTGACCATGAAAGCCTCTATAAATTACGTCGGTCGCACTTCGATGGTCGTTGGTATTCGGGTAGAATCTGAAAACATCACTACTGGTGAAGTAAAACACTGCAATTCGTCTTATTTTACCATGGTGGCGAAAGACGAAAATGGGAAGTCGGTTGAAGTGCCTGGATTGATTGTCAACGACGAAACCGAAGTCAAACGTTTTCTAAAAGCTATAAAACGAAATAATACCAAACGCATGCGCCAAAAGGAATTTGATAGTGCTAATTTTTCGCTGCATAATTATTTGGAGGAGTTAAAGAATTATAACGTTAGGGTAGTTTTACCAGAGGGAGATTAGTTTTTTATGTTAAAACTAAAAAAACCACTTCTTTTTCAAGAAATGGTTTTATCATAAAAGATTGCTTCGGTAGTTCCTCCCTCGCAATGACAATAATCACATGTTATTTAATCATTTCATAACTACGTTTGATAAATTCCGTAAGCTCCTTACCCTTCAACAAGCCTTGGGATAGTCTTGCGAGGTCTAAACTTTGATTTATCAATCGCTCTTGTTTTTTCTTGGTCTTCGTGTTGAGTATATCATTGACCAATTGTGAATTGGTATTCACCACCAGATTATACATTTCTGGCATATTGCCCATTCCAAACATACCGCCACCGCCGGTTTGTTGCATTTCCTTCATTCGTCTCATGAACTCAGGTTGAGTGATAATAAACGGTGATGCATCGCTATCCATAGCTTCCAACTGAACCGTAAATTTCTCTTGTGGAATAACCTCCTTCAAAGTTTCTTCAAGAGATTTTTTCTCATCATCAGATAACTTAGAAATTGCGGTGTCTTCCTTTTTTATCAAATTGTCGATATGGTCGCCATCAACCCTTGCAAAAGAAATTTTCTCCTTACTAGTCTCCAATTTTTGGATTAAATGTGAAACGATTGGTGAATCCAATAACAATACTTCGTAGCCTTTGGCTTTAGCACTTTCAATATAGGAGTGTTGCTCATCCTTATCAGAAGCATAAAGAATTACCAATTTGTCATCCTTATCGGTTTGCTTCGCCTTTATTTTATCATACAACTCTTGATACGTGTAAAAATCGCCATCAAACGTTGGATATAGCGCAAAGGCATCTGCTTTTTCGAAGAATTTTTCCTCGGAAAGCATTCCGTATTCAATGACAATCTTGATGTCATCCCATTTCTTCTCAAAATCCTCACGATTATTATTGAAGAGTGATTTCAATTTATCTGCTACTTTTCTGGTGATGTAAGATGAAATCTTCTTTACCGCACCATCGGCCTGTAAGTAAGAACGGGAGACATTAAGTGGAATATCGGGCGAATCGATAACGCCACGCAACATGGTCAAAAATTCAGGAACGATGCCTTCAACATTATCGGTCACAAACACCTGATTTTGATACAATTGAATCTTGTCTTTTTGGATGTTCAAATCGTTGGTCATCTTGGGGAAGTACAAAATCCCCGTTAGATTGAACGGATAATCAACATTTAAATGGATGTGGAACAATGGCTCCTCAAACTGCATCGGGTAAAGCTCACGATAAAAGTTTTTATAATCATCCTCTTCAAGGTCTGCGGGTTGTTTTGTCCACGCAGGGTTTGGATTGTTGATGATATCATCAACCGTAATTTGTTTGTGGGGCTCAGTAGTTTCCTTACCGTCCTTATCTTTCTTTGTCTTTGGTGTAAAATCTGGGTCATTAATTTCCTTGGTCCCAAACTTAATTGGAATAGGCATGAACTTATTGTATTTGGTCAACAATTCCCTGATTTTATGCTCCTCTAAAAATTCGGTTGAATCTTCGGCAATGTGGAGTATAATTTCGGTACCTCTCTCCTTTTTCTTGGCTTCGGTCAGGGTAAATTCTGGCGAACCATCACAGACCCAATGGGCGGCTGGCTCATCTTTATAAGATTTTGTGATGATTTCAACCTTCTCGGCCACCATAAAGGCAGAATAGAAACCTAAACCAAAATGACCAATAATTCCGGCATCCTTTCCGGCATCTTTATACTTATCGATAAATTCCTCAGCACCTGAAAACGCGATTTGGTTGATGTATTTTTCGACTTCTTCAACCGTCATACCAACGCCTTTATCAATAATATGCAGTCGCTTTTTCTTTTTATCGACCTTGACTTCGATTTTCGGGTTTCCGTATTCAACAGAAGCCTCACCGATACTTGTCAAATGCTTCAATTTAAGCGTGGCATCTGTGGCATTACTAATTAATTCACGCAGAAAAATCTCGTGGTCACTGTACAAAAATTTCTTTATCAGCGGAAAAATATTCTCTACCGATACATTAATGTTTCCTTTACTCATGGTTTGTTTTCGTTTTATTTATTCGGAAATATTAGCATGATGCTAAATCTCAATCTCAATTTAATATGTCCGATAACGTCAAAAAAAATACCAAGCACCATAAAATGACAAACTGGCATAATATTTTACCCGCAAAAAATGCTATTTTCAAGGAATTAATAACACCGACATAACTTATATAAGGTGTTTTTAGTTTTACTTTTATTATGATGAAAATAGTTTTCGCCACCAACAACCCGAATAAAATAAAGGAGGTCCAGAGTCTAATCCCTAATAACATTGAATTATTGAGCCTCAAGGATATTGGTTGCCATGAAGATATACCTGAAACCCAAGATACTATTGAAGGGAATGCCATACAAAAAGCTGAATATGTCAAAGAAAATTACGGCTATGACTGTTTCGCGGATGATACGGGGCTAGAAGTAAATGCATTAAATGGGGAGCCCGGGGTGTTTTCTGCAAGATATGCGGGTACACAAAGAAACAGTCAGGACAATATGAATAAACTGCTTCAAAATCTTAATGAAAAAACAGACAGGAGCGCTCAATTCAAGACAGTGATTGCACTTCATTTAAATAATGAGATAAGGACCTTTACAGGTATTTGCAAGGGTAAAATCATAGACCAAAAGCGCGGTAAAGATGGCTTTGGGTATGACCCTATCTTTGTCGCTAATGGTTACGACGAAACATTCGCTGAAATCCCATTAGAGGAGAAAAATAAAATCGGCCATCGCGGTAAAGCCATTAAAAAACTGATGAATTACTTAAATTCAATATAAGTGTCAACCCTACCGAGCTTTTCCAATATAATCAAAACCTCGATTGTCTTTTTTGGATTAGTTCGGGTTGCCTACAGCCAAATCAGTGGAATTATCGTTAACGAGCAAAATCTCCCGCTGGAGTATGACACCGCAGTTCTTTACAATCAAGCTACTGGAGAACTTATTAATGGTACGCTAACCGGCGTTGAAGGACATTTCAAATTTCAGAATCTTAACTTCGGAACATATTGTCTTTAAGCTTCGTTTATAGGTTATAAAACCGTGACCATAAATGATATTGAGATTTCAAAAACCTCACAAGAACAAATGTTAGGTTATCTACAACTAAAATTAGGAAGTCAATTCAATGAGGATGCTATATTTTCATCAAAAATGAAAGAGATTGCAATTTTATAACCCAAACTGAATTTGAAGCAAAGAAGTTTTAAAAAAAGACTAAGTATTATCAAGACGAAATCTAACTTGCTTTAGAATTAAAATAATAAGTCGGTTTTGAATCTGAAATAATATTATCAACCTATTAGAATGTCATTTAAAAAAACTCTTAATTGCGTCCTTGTCCTTTTTTGTTTTACACAAATTGTCAATGCCCAGGATGAAAGTACTCACAAAATCACACTTTCTTCTTACGTGGATACCTATTTTTCGGGTTACGATACGGATTTGAGCCAAAATGAATTTCAGCCTTTTATAACTGTGGGTGCAAGAGATAATACCTTTGGATTGAATATCGCGCAAATTGGTGTCAATTACAAACATGACTTTCTAAGAAGTAATATCATTTTACATTACGGCGATATTGCCCAGGCTACTTGGTCTAGTGAATTCAATTTTGTCCAGGAAGCAAATATCGGAGTAAAATTAGCTGAAAACCTATGGCTCGATGCCGGTCTTTTTGCTACCCACATTGGCACTGAGAGTTTCCTTCCAAAAAATAATATGTTAAGTTCTACAGCTTTTAAAACCTTTAATGAACCCTTTTATCAAGCAGGTGCGAAATTATCTTACTCGGTTTCAGATTGGGATTTTGAACTTTGGGCGCTTAATGGTTACAACAATTTTGTTGATAATAATGATGCAAAATCTGTTGGCGTATTGATATCAAAAAATTTAAATGAAAGTACTAGTATCACCTATACGAATCTTTACGGACGTGAAAGCCTAGATGGCGTAAACCCTGAACAAAATCGGTTTTACCAGAACATCTATCTCAATAAAAACTGGAATGATAAATGGTATCTCACTGTTGGTTTTGATTATGGCATTCAGACGAATAGCGACCTTAACAATCCTAACGAAACCGCGACAATGTATGCGGGCATATTGACGACAAGGCATCAATTTAATCCAAAATTCAGCATTACTGGCCGTGCAGAAATTTTTAACGACAAAAACGGTTTCATAAGTGGCATCATCACTGACCCTGAGAGAAACGAAGACTACTGACTAGAACTTTTTGGTGGTACGATTGGTGCCGAATATAGACCAATTGAAAATAGCTACATACGTTCAGAATTCAGATATACGGAATTTACCGATGGCTATTCCATTTTTTTCAATAACGGTAACCAGCAAGATTATCGCTTAGAGGTGCTTTTTACCTTAGGGTTCGAAATTGAGAAATTGTTTGAATTTTAATTCTAACGCATTTTGTAGCGTACCTACAGCACGCCCGGGATATACCTTAAATTCTTCTACCAATAATGAGTCCCTACGGGACATAATTAGCCGATAAAACTGTTCTTAATTCAAAACACGTTAATTATAACGTTCCAGAGTGCCAAAATGGGCGAATGCCTATGAAATACTCACGACTTACTATTAAAGCACGATAGAAAAGAAACGTATCATGAGCAGAATAAATCTGTAACCCTCTAAAATGTTAATGAAAAATTACTGGCTATTATAATAGTCAACAGTCATGTGCCGTAGGCACTATATGTCGGTAACAAATTGGAACGATAACGTAGGGCGAGCCGTAGGTACGCCATGCGAATTTTAACAATCTATAATCCTATCTTAAATATTCTGAATGCGCTCAAACCGCAATATCATCATCAACCATTTTAATGTCCTCATTATTTGAAACCGTTTTAGACCAAATCGCCAGGCCAAAGGTCAGCACCCCTAATCTGCCAATAAACATTAAGAGGATAATCACAATCTTGCCGTAAACTGTCAAACTACCAGTAATCCCCATACTTAAGCCAACAGTTCCCAAGGCTGAAGCAACCTCAAAAATAATTTGCTCTAAGTCGGCATCTTCAAAAAAAGTCAATAAGAAAACACCCAAGAATATGATTGAGGTATAAAATATAAAAGAGGATGTCGCGATGTATAGTCGCTCAAACGGAATTCGTCTGCCAAAAAAGGTAATTTCCTTGTTTCCCCTTAATCGGCTTTTCATAATAGACAAAACGGCTGTTAGCGTCGTAATTTTCATACCCCCGGCCATTCCCGAATGGGAAGCTCCTATGTACATCAAAAAAACCGTAATAACCAACATGGGCAATCCAAAAACACCGAAATCTACCGTATTAAAACCTACGGTGGTCATGGCGGTCATGGCCTGAAAGAAAGCAGCTAGACCTCTTTCTGTCCCTTCAAGTGCGGCTATACTTGGTTCAAAAAAGTAAAAGAAAGAGAAGCCAAAACTAAGTAGGATTAAAAATCCAACAAGAATAATTTTTGTTGTAAAGCTCAGTTTATGGGATTTATCCTTAATACGCATTACAAAATCTGTAACAACAATAAACCCTAATGAGCCTGCAATGGCCAAAAATGAAATAATAAAATTTATAAAGCCATTTGCAGAATAATCAGCAAAACTGGAATTAAAAAGACTAAATCCAGCAGTACAAAATGCGCTTACACTATGAAATACCGAAAGCCATAGTGCCTCTAAACTTTCCCTGCCCTCCATTTTAAAGGCAATAAAAAATAAAATTGTACCAATGGCCTCAATGATTAGAGTGAATAAATGACAGACCTTAAAAAATCCCTAATCTTGATGGTCACGGGGAGCGTAAATTCAGAATTAAGAATACGCTTATGCCAACGGGTAATTTTTCTTGTGGTTGACCAAAGCATAAATGTGGTAAACGTCAAATAGCCTATACCGCCCAGTTGAAATAAAAGCATGACAATAAATTGTCCTCCAAAATTATAGGTATCGAAAACGCTAATAGTCACAAGCCCTGTGGTAGATACGGCCGATGTTGCTATAAACAGATGGTCTAGAATTGGCGCAGAAACCTTCTGAAATATAGGAAGGCATAACAATCCAAAACCGACCAAGATATACGTCAAAAAACCATAGAACAAATTCTGCTGAGGCGATTTGCTCATCTTAAATCGCATGTACTTTCGGTTAAGCGTTTTTATTAGTCCCATTAAAGAAAATTTTGACTAAAGTAGTTAACTGCTAAAAATCAAATTCCCTGTTTTTGGTTTCTTATTGACTCTAAATCAATAATTCAGTCATTTTAAAGCTATGTCAAATAAAAGCGTATCTTTGCGACTTGAAAATTTCCGCAGCAGCGAAAAGGTAATTTCCTCAGAGTGAGGATGTGTTCCCAAGAAGTATAAGTGTTTAGTATGTCGATTCGCTTCTTTTGTAACACAAGAACATAACAATCGAATACTTACATTTAAAAAAGAATGAGCACATTCACAGAACTCGGTCTTAATGAAGACCTATTACAAGCTATTACAGACTTAGGTTTTGAAACTCCCAGCGAGGTTCAAGAAAAAGCTATCCCCATTTTACTGGAGGAAGAACGCGATTTAGTTGCATTAGCCCAGACTGGTACTGGTAAAACCGCAGCATTTGGTTTTCCAATGCTTCAAAAAATTGATGTCAACAGTAGAACCACTCAGGGCCTTATTCTCTCTCCTACCCGAGAACTTTGCTTACAGATTAACAATGAAATGAAACTCTACGGCAAATACTGCAAAGGCCTCAATGTTACGGCTATTTACGGTGGAGCAAGCATTACAGAACAAGCAAGACAAGTGAAACGCGGAGCGCAGATTATAGTTGCTACGCCCGGGCGAATGAAAGATATGATTCGCAGGAATTTGGTGGATATTACCAAAATTCAATATGCCGTGCTGGACGAAGCCGACGAGATGCTTAACATGGGTTTTTATGAGGATATTACTGATATTTTATCCCACACCCCGCAAGATAAAGACACTTGGCTATTTTCTGCAACAATGCCAAAAGAAGTTGCTAGAATTGCTAAGGATTTTATGGAAAATCCTATCGAAATTACTGTTGGGAACAGAAACGAGAGTACAGATACGGTTTCACACGAATACTATTTGGTAAACGCCAGAGATAGATACCAAGCACTAAAACGTTTAGCTGATGCCAATCCCGATATATTTTCAGTTGTATTTTGTAGAACAAAAAGAGACACCCAAAAAGTTGCTGAAAAGCTTATTGAGGATGGCTACAGTGCCGGGGCGTTACACGGTGATTTAAGTCAGAATCAAAGGGATTTGGTGATGCGTTCCTTTAGAACAAAACAGATACAAATGCTGGTTGCCACAGATGTTGCGGCTCGAGGTATTGACGTTGATGACATCACCCACGTTATAAACTATCAATTACCTGATGAAATTGAAACGTATACCCACCGATCAGGTAGAACGGGACGTGCTGGAAAAACTGGGGTTTCAATGGTCATAGTTTCCAAAAGTGAATTACGTAAAATAAAGAGTATTGAGCGTATCATTAAAAAACAGTTCGAGAAAAAGGAAATCCCTAACGGTATGGAGATTTGCGAGGTACAATTAATGTCTCTGGCAAATAAGGTTCACAATACGGAAATAAATCATGAAATCGACAAGTATCTCACAGACATAAATGCACTTTTTGAAGATACCGATAAGGAGGAACTGATTAAAAAGTTCTTTTCTGTAGAATTTACACGTTTTTTCAACTACTATCAAAAAGCGCAAGACCTTAATGTTTCAGATACTTCAAGAGGTAGTGATAGTGAAAGACCGAGACGTCAAAAAGGCAACGAGACCCGATACTTCATTAACGTTGGTAAGAGAGATGGCTTTGATTGGATGAATCTAAAGGATTTCCTTAAGGGAAAATTAGACATGGGCCGTGATGACATATTTAAGGTTGACGTCATGGACAGCTTCTCATTCTTTAATACGGAAAAAGACCAACAGGAAAGGGTTCTACAATTTTTTACAGACTTTAAGCATGAAGGCCGTTTTGTCAATGTTGAAGTAAGTGAGGATAAAGGTCGCGGTGGAAAACGCTCTGGCGGAAGACGCCGTGATAGCGGCGGAAAACGAAGAAGACGGGACGACAAGCCTAGGGGCGAAAGACGCTCACATAGAAAGGGAGGCAATTCTGGAACTTCGGAATTTAGCGGTAAACGACGCTCTAAGAAAGCTGACCACCCAGGGGCAGCGTTTGAAAGACCCCGTCGCTCTAGACGATAATTAAAATTGGCATAACAATTGACATTTATTTTGAGTCAACCATCTTTTGGTTGGCTCAATTAATTAAAAAACTAATGGATAGAAGCTAAATTTTAGGTTTAACACCAATATAAACCTAACAATAACTGCTTTTAAGTTAATTTTTAGTCAAATATGAAACTCTTAAAGATTGCTAAACCTAAGTTTAGTATTTTTATATTTACAATTGTTATGAAATATCTGCTTTCCATATTTTTCTTAATTGGATTTTCTTTCTGTTTGATTGCTCAAGAGCAGGAGGAAGAAACATTTGTGAAAGGAAAAGTAATTGACTTAAGTACAGATAAACCTATTGATAGAGTAAATATTGTCAATCTCAATCAAGTGATTGGAACCTCAACAGATGATGATGGTAACTTTGAGATTAAGGCTAAAGTAAATGATACACTTCATTTATCCTATTTAGGTTATAAATCAATCAAAGTAAGGGTAACAAATGATTGGATGAAATTCGGGGAAACCAAAATTGGAATGACCGAATTGGCCTTGGCGCTCGAAGAGGTTGTTGTAAATTCTCTTAAACTAACGGGCTATCTTGAGGTTGATGTCAAACAAGTCCCTATCAAATCAAATTATAGATATAGTATTTCTGGATTACCCAACGCTGGTTATGAGGCTGGTGATAGAAGGCCAAATGCTGTAAGTAAAGTTATTGGTGCGATTTTTAATCCCGCAGATTTTCTTCATAACATATTTGGAAAGAAACCAAAAGAAATGCGAAAATTGAAGAAGATGAAAGAAGATGATGAAATCAGAAACCTTCTTGCCTCAAGATTTGACCGCGAAATGCTTATGGTTTTGCTTCAGGTCGATAAGTACGATTTAGATGAAATTGTTAACCAGTGTAATTATTCAAAAGATTTCATAGATTCAGCCAATGACCTTCAAATTCTAGATGCTATTAGCGAATGCTACGAAGAGTATAAAATCCTGAACCGTAATAAAGGCGGAAGAATATAGAACAATCTTCTAAATTATTTTTACAAAGAATCTAAATTTAATCTGATTAACCTTATTCTCTAAGGTATCTTGCGATAATTTCTTCGTGGCTTTTTATGGTTTTTTTACACCAATGCAATCGCTTTTCCAATTGTTCTTCTTCTGTAAGTTGCCAATTTATATCAGTTTGCCTCAATTTCGTTGTGACATATTGAAGAACTATCGCCGCAGATACTGAAATATTTAGACTTTCAGTAAAACCAACCATTGGGATTTTCAAAAAACCATCAGCCTGGTTTAACACTTCTGTAGAGAGTCCTTCGGTTTCACGTCCGAAGAAAAAACAAGACTTTTTTGAAATGTCAAACCCATCAAGGGTTAGGTCATTTCTATGAGGGCTAGTGGCAATGATTTGATACCCATTTTTCTTTAGATGCTTTATTGCCGATTTTGAATTGTGATGACGATGTAAATCCACCCATTTTTGGGAGCCCATAGCAATCTCGCGATCAATTTTTTTGGTATTGACCTCTTCAATAATATGCAAATCCTGTATGCCGAATATATCACAGCTTCGCATCACTGCACTGGTGTTGTGCAATTGATACACATCTTCTGTAGCGACTGTGAAATGTTTAGTCCTTTGAGAAATTACATACTTGAATTTAGCGACTCTAGATTCTGTAAGAAAGCTTTCAAGATGCACCAATAATTTGCGGTCAATCATGGTTAAAATTACTAAATTTAAATTATGGAAAGACATATTGTAGTTCTAACCGGAGCTGGAATGAGCGCCGATAGCGGCATAAAAACATTTAGGGATGATAATGGACTTTGGGAAGGACATGACGTCATGGAGGTTGCAACTCCAGAGGGATTTTATAAAAATCCTGAATTAGTACTTGAGTTTTATAACCAAAGACGTCGGCAATTATTGACCGTCAAACCCAATCAAGCCCACTACGACCTTGCCGCTTTAGAAAAGAATTATAGGGTAACCATAATAACCCAGAATGTTGATGACCTGCACGAACGAGCCGGGAGTACCAAGGTCATTCATCTTCATGGGGAATTATTAAAAGCCAGAAGTACCAAAAATGAAACTGACATTCACGACTGGAAGACAGATATACGTCTTGGAGATTTATGCAAGAGCGGTCATCAAATACGACCTCATATTGTATGGTTTGGGGAAGCCGTACCAATGATTGAAAAAGCTATGGATATTTGTGCAACGGCAGATATATTGGTCATTATTGGTACTTCAATGCAAGTGTATCCAGCAGCTAGCCTAATGCATTACGTGCCAAATAAAACCCATACTTATTTTATAAACCCTAATCCAGCTATCGATAGTTCGGAAAACCTCACAGTTATACCAGACACTGCAACAAATGGCCTTGAAAAATTAAAACCATTATTATACCAATAGGATTTTAATCTTTTAAACTATTATACTTACGCTAATGAAAAAATTTTCAGATTAAATGTTTACTACCTAATTTGGGGACCTAGTACAGTTATAATTAGTCCTGAAAACCCAAATAAAAAATAAACTGTTTTAAACTTATAAAGTTTGAAAGTGGTTCGACCGGATAGATTCAATACGGGCTAAGATTTAACACGGCCAAAAAATTTGGGGCTCTAGACCCCGCCTAAAATTGGGCGGGGTTAGTTCGACCGACCAGATTCAATTCGCCGCGCTTTGGCGCGGCTTTTGAATCTGGGGTCTCACAAAAATAAAATCCCGTCTGAAAACAGACGGGATTTTACCCCTAACTAAACTAAATTTTAAATCTTAATGAGTCCGCTTAACTACTCTAATAAGATTACCTACTTATGATTATGAAACTCGTTGAAGTTTCAATATGTTTTATATACGTCTCGAATTGAGTTTTGGATTATAAAAACAAAAAAAAATTACACTTTTTTTGCCTCTTCCCAAAAAACATCCATTTCCTCCAGGCTCATAGCCGATAAAGGCTTCTCAATTTCCTTCGATTTTTGCTCTAAATACTGAAAACGCCTCGTAAATTTTTTATTGGTTCTTTCTAAAGCGCTTTCTGGGTCAATTTTTAAGAACCTAGCGTAATTTATCATTGAGAACAACACATCACCAAACTCAGCTTCAATCTTAGCCTGATTTCCTGAATTGATTTCTGTTTGCAGTTCGGCAAGCTCCTCCTCTACTTTCTCAAACACTTGATTTGGCTCTTCCCAATCAAAACCAACACCTGCCACCTTATCCTGAATTCGATTTGCTTTTACCATTGCAGGAAGACTTTTAGGGACACCATCAAGAACGCTATTCTTTCCCTCCTTTAACTTAAGGTTCTCCCAATTACGTTTAACGTCATCTTCATTTTCAACCGAAACATCACCGTAAATATGAGGGTGACGTGCAATTAACTTATCACAAATTGCGTTACATACATCTGCTATGTTGAAAGCCCTCTTTTCGCTACCGATTTTAGAATAGAATACAATGTGCAATAGAACATCGCCCAATTCTTTTTTAACCTCTTCTAAATCGTCGTCCAAAATAGCATCCCCCAATTCATAGACTTCTTCTATGGTAAGATGGCGCAGCGACTCCATGGTCTGCTTTTTATCCCAGGGACATTGCTCGCGTAATTCGTCCATTATAACGAGTAATCGCTCAAAAGCCTTTAATTCGTTTTGCTTACTTGCCATTTTAAATCGAATAATTATTCTTCTTCGTTTGAAACTTCTTCAGTTGGTGTTGCTACAGATTTTTTGTCTTCATCAGAATTTTCTGTTTCATCCTCAAGAGCATCCAGCATATCGTGTTTTTGTAACAAATTATACCATTGCACAATTTTTTTTATATCGCTTGCATAAACCCTGTCTTCATCATAATCTGGTAAAATGCCGAAAAAATATTCCTCGAGTTCAATCTTTGGTGCTTTGTGGCTAATTTTAGTTTGCTCGCCGTTTACTTCGTCCTTGATTTTCTTGAGTACTGTTTTTAACGGAACCTCTTCAGAAAGGGTATAAATGGCTATTTCACTCAATACGCTAATATTACTCTGCATATTAACGCTTATTTTCTTTTTGTCTATTAAAGACTCTGCAACAAAACCAACTCTTGTTCTCGTGACTATCTTGAAAAGCCCGGGTCGGCCTGAAATCGATAAAATTTCATCTAAGGTCATTCTATTATATTTTAATTTTTATTCAATATTGAACAAAAGGATTTATCTCTTTTTCTTTTCCAACGGAAACTTCATGCGATAATCAACATTGATTTTCCCTTTAGAAATATTGCTCAGTCTGCCTTTTATGAGACGTTTTTTTAATCCTGATAGCTTATCTGTAAATAATATGCCTTCGATATGGTCATACTCATGTTGTACTACCCTAGCGATAAGACCGTCGAAAACTTCGGTATGCTCATTAAAATCTTCATCGTGGTATTTTATGGTAACCTTTGGTTGCCTGAACACATCTTCACGAACGTCTGGGATGCTTAAACAACCCTCATTAAAAGGCCACTCATCTCCCTCTTCCATTAAAATTTCTGCGTTTATAAAGGTTTTTTGAAATGACTTTAGTTTTGCTCTTTCGTCATCGCTAAAATCCTCATCATCTGCAAAGGGAGAAGTGTCCACCAAAAATAGTCTTATTGGTAGTCCTATTTGCGGTGCTGCCAACCCAACCCCATAAGCACCATACATGGTCTCTTTCATGTTGGAAATTAATTCTTTAAGATTTGGGTAATCTTTAGAAATTGCCTTTGCTTTCTTTCTAAGAACGGGGTCTCCGTAGGCCACAATCGGTAATACCATTTTTATAATTTTTCAGATTGCAAAAGTACGATGATTATTGTTAATATTTGAAACATTGGACCAAATAGGAGATGAACGATATACGGCAGAAAAAAAGCACTGAACATTCAGAAACTCATACCTTAAATGCTATATAGGTAAGTCTGCAAAATTATCGTGGCACTGATTTCATCAATCAGCGCTTTATTTTTTCTTTGTTTTTTCTTTAACCCGCTATCAATCATGGTCTGAAAAGCCATCTTTGATGTAAACCGTTCATCTACTCGCTTTATAGGAATATCAGGCAATACGCTCTTCAACTTGTTCAAAAACTTGACGATACTCGCCTCACTTTCAGAGGCCTCATAATTCATTTGTTTAGGTTCACCTACCAAGAATAGTTCAACGTTTTCCTTTGAGGTATAATCTTCTAAAAATTTGAGCAGTTCTTTGGTGGCCACAGTCGTTAATCCGGAAGCAATTAACTGTAATTCATCTGTTATCGCCAATCCTGTTCGTTTTATGCCATAATCAATTGCCATTATTCTTGCCATAGGACAAAGTTAGAACATTTAAACAAAGCCTTCAATCTGCTTGTTCTCACTTTTCCAATTTTGGAATAACAAGAAACAATATATAGGTTTATCTTTGTTTCAGTAGAAAAAATTATAACATGGAACAATTAAAACAAAACATAGAAAACGCTTGGGAAGACCGTAAATTATTGACCAATGAGGTTACAATTGAAAGTATAAGAAGCGTCATAAAATTATTGGACGAGGGTACCCTTCGAGTAGCAGAACCGAAAAATGGAGGCTGGCAGGTCAACGAATGGGTGAAAAAAGCGGTGGTTTTATATTTTCCGATTCAAAAGATGGAAACCCTTGAAGCAGGAATTTTTGAATACCATGACAAAATACCCCTAAAACATGATTATGCGACTAAAGGTATACGAGTTGTGCCAAATGCCGTTGCTAGACATGGTGCCTATATTTCATCAGGTACGATTTTAATGCCAAGTTATGTCAATATTGGCGCTTATGTTGATGAGGGCACCATGGTAGATACCTGGGCAACCGTTGGCAGTTGTGCCCAAATTGGCAAAAACGTCCATCTATCAGGTGGTGTTGGTATTGGTGGTGTTTTAGAACCCTTGCAAGCCGCACCAGTAATTATTGAAGATGGTGCTTTTATAGGTTCAAGATGTATTGTAGTTGAGGGGGTTAGAGTTGAAAAAGAAGCCGTATTGGGTGCAAACGTAGTTTTGACGATGAGTACCAAAATTATTGATGTTACGGGTGATGAGCCCAAGGAAATGAAAGGTGTTGTCCCTGAGCGTTCGGTGGTGATACCAGGAAGTTATACTAAAAAATTTCCTGCTGGTGAATACCAAGTGCCATGCGCCCTTATTATTGGGAAACGTAAGGAAAGCACCAATAAAAAGACCTCGCTGAATGATGCTTTAAGGGAATATGATGTGGCTGTTTAAAGGTATTGAGGTTCGATTATAAAACAGGAGTACCAATTGATTTAAGCGTCTTTGAATTTGGGCCGTCGTCCCATTCTTCTCAGCTTTTTAAAATTTATTTTCTTTTGAAATTGCCTTGAATATTCAAGCATTAGGTCATAGGTTTCTATGAAAGATTTTCCGTAGAGGTCAGCGTATGTTTTGGCCATTATTTTTATCATGGCCTTTGAAAGCCATAGACGCCTGAAGTTGTGCATTCGCTGGTTAAAATTCATTTTCTCAAAACGCATTCGGTTTAAATCAATCAAATAAAATTTGTAGCCGCTTGATGTTTTTTCTATCAGCGTATTACCGGGAGAATGGTCTAGAAAGTTAATATCATTCTCATGCAGTCGATAAGTGAATTCAGTAAACCGCTGTAATATTTTTTCGCGCTCCGGATAGTCTTGGTTATGAATTAGCTCCCTAAAATCCAAATCGTAGTCAATATGTCTAGAAACATAATAACTAGAGCTTAAACCAGATTTATTTATAAACTCGAAATATGCCACGGGCTGCGGGGTTGAAATACCAAGATTCAAAAGTTTCGAGGCGTATTCAAATGAACGTCTTGCTTTAGAAGGCCTAAAATATTTGTAAATAATAGCGTTTAATTTATGGGGGATTTTGAAGGATTTTACGTTAAACTTCTCCCCTTTTATATCAATGCTCCTTATTTCATTTCTAGCGCCTCCAAAAACCAGTTCCCCCGAGTTGCCAAAGTCTTCAATATGCTTCAAAATTCGGCCTGAATACGTTTTAAAGTCAGGATGTATTGTATGTTGCATTTTCAGTTCTCCCATGTAGTTCAAAGATATATCTTTAGTATTTACCTAAGATTTTACTGTAATAATTTTAAATAGCACCAAGTAATTTTAGTAAATGTAGAAAATATAATACTTTGCAAAGATTACAAGTTTAAATTGAGATTGTCGATTTCAGGGCAACTACGATGAAGAAAATACTAGTCATTCAAAATAAACGAATTGGTGACGTGCTAATTAGTTCAGTCATTGCCAATAACATTAAAACGGTTTTCCCAGATAGTCAGGTAGACTATTTTGTTTATGACTATACCACCCCCGTATTGGCAAATAATCCAAATATTGACAACATCATCGAAGCCAATGATGCCGAATTGAAAAAAGTTCCAAAGCTAATTTCAACTATCGTTGACGTAAGAAAACGGCGCTACGACATTATATTCGACCCCTATGCGAAGTTTCAAAGCCGGTTGATGTGTTTGTTTTCAAAGGCAGAATTTAGAATAGGATTAAAACGCGCCCATAAGACCTTAAAGATTCCCTATTACACGCACCCTATAAGCTTCTTGGATAAAAAAAGTAAAATTTGCGGCAAGGCGATTGAAGACAGAATTAACTTGATAAATAAGGTTTTCCCGTTAAAGAAAATTGATTATTCCCCCCGTTTATATTTGACTAAAGATGAAAAGTCATACGACAAGTTAGTTTCGTTTAAGACACCAATCATAATGTATGGAGTTCTTGGTAGTACACCCCAAAAATCGATGCCTTACGTCTATACCGCAACTTTGATTGACTATATCATTGAAAATAAAAAGGCAAAAATTCTATTTAATTACTCGCCAAATCAAAAAAAAGAGGCTTTAAAGATTTATGAATTGTGTAAAAATAAAGAGGCTATTTTATTGGATATCTATGAAGAAGACCTGAGAACATTCATTTGTTTAATGAATAAATGTGATGCACTTATTGCTAATGAAGGCGGCATTGTTCACATTGCAAAAGCATTGAACAAACCTACGTTTACAATTTTCTCACCATATGTCAATAAAGACCATTGGGCAAGTTTCGAAGATGGAAAGTTTCATGTTTCAACCCATTTATTGGAAGAAAAACCCGATTTGTACGACGAATTCACCTTTGAGGAACGTAAAAAAATTGAAGCTAATCCAAACGAACTTTACAAAAAACTCACTCCAGATATGATTCTTCAAAAACTAAAGCCATTTTTAGACGACCAAATACCAAAGACATCATGAATATTATTGATAGATTTCATAATTGGCGAAGAAAACTAAGGTGGAATAAACAATACCGAAATGGGCGCTGGGACAATTTAAATAATGAAATCGAAAAGGTAAGATATCTGAAAATCAAAGAATTTATAGGTAGGTATGCTGAGCAATCTCCCAAAATACTTGATTTAGGTTCTGGGGAAGGTGTATTAAATCGTTACCTGACCGACCTTAATTATGAATCTTTTACTGGTATCGACTTTTCCAGTGTTTCTATAAAAAAAGCGAATCAACATAATTTCAAGAACGCTGCCTATCACGTTGCCGACTTGCATGATTATACTCCAGATAAAAATTATAACGTCATCATCTTTAATGAAGCCTTTTATTACATACATAATTCTGAAAAGGAAAATGTTATGAAAAGGGTATTATCAAAACTAGATTCTAACGGTATTTTGATAAGTTCAATTTATCGAGAAGGACATGGCTGTTGGGAATATTTTGACCGCGACAATTTGACGGAATTAGACTTTGAAACCGTTACAACCAAAAATGAAAATACCTATTGGAAAATAGGAGCCTATAGAAAAAGCTAATTCAGTTTACTTCCTCTAGACCAAAATCGGTCCACTTACTTTTAGTTTGTTTGGTTTTTTTCCTAATAGCTTTATTAGCCTCAATGCTAGCTGTATTAACATAACTTCGTTTGTGATCAAGATGCAGGCAAATCGCACTATATCTAATCTGTAAAGGTTTTATTCCATAATTCATTAAACGTTCGCCAAGCTCTCTATCCTCCCCTCCATATTCCATTCTTGTATCAAACCCATTGACAGCCAGAATATGTTCTCTCCATGCCGAAGCATTCATTCCGTCAAAGGTCGCTTTAGTGGTAGTGAATTTATTTAAAAGAATTTCCTTTATACCGTGAGCATTCAATTTATTTATTTTGAAATTGGGTTTCAGGCCTTGGTCCAAAAGCCATGATTTTTCGAAACAAGCTTGGCTTTCAATATCTGATTTAGATATTATCTCTGAAATTGATAAGGGTAATTTAAAATAACCCCCCGAAAGGAAGCTGTTCTGTTTCCTCAATTGAAAGTGTTTTTGAACAAAGTCGTATCGCGGTATACAATCCCCATCAGTAAAAATAAGGTAAGGTGATTTTGAAACTTTTATGGCCTTATTTAAAATAAGTGTTTTTCTAAATCCCTCATCCTCTTGCCAAACATGCTGAATATTCAATTCTGAATTTGAAGAAAACCGCTCTATTACCTCTTTAGTTTCTTGAGTTGAACCATCGTCTGCTATAACAATGTCGAAATCAGAAAAACACTGGCAAGCATAGCCAATGAGGACTTTTTCAAGCCATTTGGGTTGATTATAGGTGCTAATGATTACTGAAATTTCTCGCAAGACCGATTATTTATTTCTTCACAATCCCAAAATCTGTCCAGACCTTGTTTTCAGATTTGGTTTCGCTTCGTATCTGCAAGTTCTTGTCAATGGATTCTTTGTTTTTATAGCCACGAGGATGGTCGAGGTGCACACAGATTGCAGTATATCTTATTTGTTTGCTTTTTAGACCATAATTAAATAACCGTTCCCCAAGTTCACGGTCTTGACCACCGTATTGCATTCGTTCATCAAAGCCATTAATAGCAACAATATCTTTTTTCCAACCTGAGGCATTATGACCGTTCCAACTGGCATTTGTTGGGGTAACCTTATTGAGAAGAAATCGCCACAGGCCCTTGGCTGTTAACTTGTTGTTTTTAAAGGAGCTCTTGAGCCCATTATTTTTCAGCCATTTTAAATCAAAGCATCTTTCGGAGTAAATGTCTTCTTTGGTTGTCAATTTTGAAATTGCCATAGGTAACATAAAATACCCTCCTGAAAGAAAATAGCCTTCTTCTCTATATTTCACATGCTGCTCTACAAAATCAGCTCTGGGGATACAATCACCATCAGACATTATGATATATGGTGTACTGCAACTTAAAATGGCTTTATTAAGTATTGCAGATTTTTGAAAGCCATTATCTTCATGCCAAACATGAACAATTTTATAAAACACCTCTTTTTTAATGGATTCTATAAAATCAATGGTTTCCTGCTTTGAACCATCATCTGCAATTATAATCTCAAACTGTCTATGGGTTTGGTTATTATAACCATGAAGAACTTTTTCCAACCATTCTGGGGAATTATAGGTGCTTATTATTATTGAGGTATCCAAGTTCATTTCAGCCTACAAAGATAAGTTAATTCACTAATTTTACCTTTTGACAAAAGCATGCCAACTCTCACCGTCATCATACCAACCTTTAATGAGGAGCAATTTATCGCTGATGCCTTATATTCAGTAAAATTTGCTGATGCGGTTATTGTAGTTGACTCTTTCAGTACTGATAAAACTGTAACTATTGCTCGGGATTATGGAGCAATAGTCCTACAACGTAAATTCGACAATTTTTCCAATCAAAAAAACTTCGCTCTAAAAGAAGTTAAAACCGATTGGATTCTTTTCTTAGATGCAGACGAGCGTATTACCTACAAACTCAGAATGCAAATTGAAGCTGCCATGAAAATGGGAAATCATACCGGTTATAAACTAAATTTCCCTCATTTTTACATGAACCGTTTTCTTTACCACCATGACAATGACGTTACCCGGTTGGTCAAAAACGGAAAATGCCAATTTGAAGGCGACGTTCACGAAAAATTGGTTGTTGACGGCAGCATCGGTAAACTTAAAGCGCCAGTTTTGCACTTTACCTATACCAATCTTCAGCAATATATAAGCAAAAAAGATGCTTACGCATGGTTTCAAGCGCGTCAATTACAACGAAAGAAAAAGAAAGTTACCTATTTTCATTTAGCCTTCAAACCGTTCTATCGTTTTTTCAGTAGTTATATTATTAAAGGTGGTTTTTTAGATGGTATTCCCGGTCTTGCCGTGGCTAGCGTAAATGCTTACGGCGTGTTTTCGCGATATGCAAAATTATTGCTGTTGGAAA
>JBCCOJ010000014.1:0-28340 GCA_039025415.1 Bacteroidota bacterium
CACCGATATTAGTTTTGACGATATTTAGAAAATGAATAATTTATTTCAAACCGCTGCTTTTAAGTAGCGGTTTTTTATTTTTATAGGATTATAATAAAAATCCGTTCTGCTCAATATGAAGAATTTCCCTTTACTAGTTTTCTTAACAATTTTCTGCCTAAATGTTCAAGCCCAAATCCAATTATCCTACTACTTGCCAAATCATTCAAGTTACGACCAATCAATACCAACCCCAGAATCTGTTTTAGGGTATCAGGTTGGCAAATGGCATGTTAGTCATGATAAGCTTGTATTTTACCTGCAGCAATTGGCTGAAAGTTCAGACCGAATAAAAATTGAAACTATTGGTAAAACCTTTGAAGACAGACCGCTAATTATTTTAACAATAACCTCACCAGAAAACCATCAAAATCTCGAGAATATTAGAACCGAGCATATTAAAGCTACAGAAAATGACGACGTTGGTACAGATGATAGGCCTATTGTAGTTTATCAAGGATTTACCGTTCATGGTAATGAGCCGAGTGGCACCAATGCTGCCATGCTAGCAGCGTATCATTTAGCGGCGTCAAATAGTGAAGAAGTGCTCAATGTGCTCAAAAATACAGTAGTCTTATTAGACGCTTGTATGAACCCTGATGGCTTTCAGCGTTTCACCTATTGGGTAAATACCAATAAGAATAAAAATTTAAATCCTGATCCCAATGATAGGGAATACGATGAGATTTGGCCCGGTGGCAGAACCAACCACTACTGGTTCGACATGAATCGGGATTGGCTGCCGGCACAATTACCAGAATCAAGAGCAAGATTGAAAATATTTCATAAATGGATGCCCAATATTTTGACAGACCATCATGAAATGGGCAAAAACGCCACTTTCTTTTTTCAACCGGGCATCCCATCGCGAACCCATCCCCTAACCCCAAAGCTTAACCAAGAACTGACCAAACAAATTGGAAATTTTCACGCCAAGGCATTCGATAAAATTTCGTCGCTCTACTACACTGAAGAAAGCTTTGATGACTTTTACTATGGTAAAGGCTCGACCTTCCCAGATATTAACGGCAGTATTGGGATATTATTTGAGCAGGCCAGCTCACGGGGACACATTCAAGAGAGTGATAATGGCCTATTGACTTTTCCATATACCATTAAAAATCAGCTTACAGCTACACTTTCAACCTTGGAAGCTGCGGTAAACATGAAAACAGATATCTTAGAATACCAACAGGATTTCTTCAAAAACGCGAGAAAAGAGGCTTCCGCAGAAAAAACCAAGGCGATTATTTTTGGCGATAGTAAAGACGCATCTAAAACCTATCACCTTGCGGAAATTTTAAAGCGTCACAAAATAGATTTCCATGAATTAAAGAATGACGTCAATTTTTCTGGAAAATCCTTTAAAAAGGGTTTTAGTTACGTTGTCCCGAAAAATCAAAAAAACGCCCGATTAATAAACGCAATGTTCGAAAAGCGAACCTCATTTCAAGATAGCCTTTTTTATGATGTTTCGGCTTGGACGCTGCCATTGGCCTTTGGTTTGGATTATTCTGAGGATGCAACAATGGCAAATGCTGGTGAACTTGTGAAAGCGTTAAAACTTAGACAAGGCAAGGTTTCAGCAAAAAGTAATTACGCCTATCTCATGGAATGGCACGATTACTATACCCCTAAAGCCCTAAATGCTATTCTGAGTAAAAAACTTCGTGCAAAAGTTGGAATGAAGACCTTTTCAATTGGGGGCAAGGATTACGATTACGGGACGATATTGATTCCAATCCAAAATCAAGTGTTATCGCCTGAAGAAATACATGTCTTTCTAACGAAAGTTGCCAAAGAAAGTCACGTCAATTTTGATGCAGTAGGTACGGGGTTGACATCCCAGGGTATTGACCTTGGAAGCAACCAGTTTAGAAATCTAGAACAGCCCAAAGTGGCAATGATTGTTGGTGATGGCATACGCAGCTACGATGCTGGAGAGATTTGGCATCTGTTTGACCAACGCTACGATATAACTTTGACCAAATTAGACTTGAGTAATTTGGGAAGGGCAAATTTAAGTAGATATAATACCATAATATTACCCAGCGGTTATCCAGACACTTCGGCGGTAAAACAATTAAAAAGTTGGGTCGAGTCAGGCGGGCAAATTATTGGCTACCGCAGTGCTATTAACTGGTTGAAGCGAAACAAGTTCATCAATTTTGAAACAAAAAGAATGGAACGTACCGCAAAGGACATTTCTTTTGAACAGCGCGGCAATTATAGTGGCGCACAATATATCGGTGGTGCTATCTTTGAGACAAAAATTGACAGGTCACACCCAATAAATTTTGGCTATAAAAATGATAAAATCGCGGTTTTTAGAAATAACACCACCTTTATAAAACCCGATAAGCAAAGCTATAATAACCCAATTCAATATACTGAAAATCCATTGTTGAGCGGTTATATATCAAAATCCAATTTAGATAGTTTAGCACTGAGCGTCCCCTTTAAAAGCAGGCGCATGGGACGCGGAAAAGTCACATTATTTAACGATAATACGAATTTTAGGGCGTTTTGGTACGGCACCAATAAACTGTTGATGAATGCCATATTTTTTCGAGATGAGTTTTAAAATGTCAGTTGGATAAAATAAATCAGGAAATTAAGTTCTAAATGAAGAGTGACAAACTAATTTGCTTACTATTTGCAACCTCTCTTTTGATTTTCAAAACTAGCGGTCAAGAAAGCGCATCCTCCAAGTTAAGTCAAGACAACGCCAGACCTAACATTATATTTATACTTGCTGATGACCTTGGCTACGGGGATTTAAGTTTCACCGGGCAGCGCAAATTTAAAACACCCAATATTGATGCATTAGCTAGGGATGGTATGTTTTTCAATCAACATTACTCTGGGTCAACTGTTTGTGCACCGTCCCGTTCTGCACTTTTAACAGGGCTTCATACGGGTCATTCTGAGATTAGAGGAAATAAAGAAATAAGGCCAGAAGGCCAATACCCCATTGCTGATAGCGCCCAAACCATTGCTGAAGTCTTGAAAATGGCGGGATATGCCACCGGCGCATTCGGGAAATGGGGACTAGGTTATCCAGGTTCTGAAGGCGACCCCAACAATCAAGGTTTCGATGAATTTTTCGGGTACAATTGTCAACGTTTAGCCCACAATTATTATCCTTATCACCTGTGGGAAAACCAAACAAAAATAATTTTAGAAGGTAATGATGGCACCAATACCAAAATTTACGCACCAAACCTTATTCAGAAAAAAGCATTAGAATTTATTGAAAAACATAAGGATAATAGCTTTTTTATGTTTTATCCTTCGGTAATTCCACACGCAGAATTAATTGTGCCAGATAGCCTGATTCAAAAATTTAGCGGAAAATTTCAACCGGAAAGGGCTTACGATGGCGTTGATTCGGGACCGAGATATAAAACTGGAGGCTATGGTTCCCAAAGTGAACCCAGGGCAGCTTTTGCAGCAATGATTTACTTATTGGACAAGCAAGTAGGCGAAATAAGGCAAAAACTTGATGAACTAGGCATAGCTGAAAATACCATCATAATTTTCACCTCAGACAATGGCCCTCACAGTGAAGGTGGCGCAGACCCTGAATATTTTGACAGCAATGGAAAATTTAGAGGATTCAAACGTGATTTGTACGAAGGTGGTATAAGGGTACCAATGATTGTGACTTGGCCTAAACGGGTAAAGCCAAATAAAGAGTCCACACATATTTCTGCATTTTGGGACTTTTTCCCAACAATTTGTGATATTGCCCAGCAAAACTGCCCTGAGCAGACTGACGGTATTTCATTTCTGCCTGAATTATTAGGAGAAAGTCAACCTAAGCATGACTTTTTATACTGGGAATTTCACGAAAGAGGAGGCAAACAAGCCGTAAGAATTGGTGAATGGAAGGGTGTGAGATTAAAAATGACCGATAATCAAAAAGCGCCAATAGAATTATATAATTTAAAGTTGGACCTTGGAGAGACAGATGATGTAAGTCATAAACACCAAACCATAGTCAAAAAAATGGACTCGATAATGTTAAGTGCTCACAGCTATTCTCCAATTTTCGAATTTAGGTATGAAAAATGAATTCTAAATTTCGTGTGCCGATTCTAAAAAAGAACCTAAAAAAAACTATTTAATTCAACTCACTAAAAACGTAGATTTTTTACTACAATTAACAGGAATGATTATTATGATATTTTTCTATTCTCGTTGATTAAGAAACAACAATACCATTCCCAACGATACTTTCAGGCGCTAAAAGAATCACATCCCTACCCTCAACCGCGCCTAAAACAAGACACTCACTCATAAAATTGGCAATTTGCTTTTTAGGGAAATTGACGACCGCTACTATTTGCCGCCCTACAAGTTCCTCTTTGGCATATCGCAGAGTAATCTGTGCCGATGTTTTTTTTAATCCTATTTTACCAAAGTCTATAGTTAGTTTATATGCTGGATTTCTAGCTTCAGGGAAAACCTCAACCTTAATTATTGTCCCAACCCTTAAATCGATTTTTGTAAAGTCTTCATAATGGATAACGCTGCTCATCTTCCTTAGAATTTTATGATGCTGTAAGAACGGATTATTAGATTAAATAAAACTAATTCCATAAATTGTATTTAAAGACAAATATTTCAATAAAATATACAAAAGTATGGCCCGAACAGAATCAAATATGCTCCCGATAGGCACGAAAGCCCCTGACTTTCAATTACTCAATACAATCAGCGATGAATTACTAGCATTGGATTCGACAAAGGGTGCCATTGGCACTGTCGTAATGTTTATTTGCAACCACTGCCCTTTTGTAAAGCATGTTAATCCAGAGATTTCCCGTTTAGCCAAGGAATATAAACCAAAGGGTATAGGTTTTGTAGCGATATCAAGTAATGATGTTGAAAACTATCCAAAAGATGGTCCAGAGTATATGAAACAAAATGCAATTAATGAAAATTTTACATTTCCTTATCTGTATGACCAAACCCAAGCAGTCGCAAAAGCCTACGACGCTGCTTGCACCCCTGATTTCTATTTATTTGATAAAGATTTGAAACTAATATACCGTGGTCAATTGGACGATTCAAGGCCTGGTAATGGCATCCCTGTCACGGGAAAGGATTTGAGAATGGCCTTGGATGCAGTTTTAAATGATATATCAATTAGCGAGACTCAGAAACCAAGCATTGGATGTAATATTAAATGGAAATAAAAAAGCACCCATTAACGGGTGCTTCTTCTCTTTCATAGCAATTTTCAGTATTACTTAGGCATTACAACCGTATCAATAACGTGTATTACACCATTGCTTCCCATGACATCGGTCGCGGTGATTTCGCTGTAATTTCCTTTTTGGTCTTTCAGCCATATCTTACCGTCTTTTTGCATTACGGTTAGCGTCTCTCCATTGAGTGCTTTTAATTCAACTTTGCCATTTCCTTTTTTCAAGGCTGCAACGACATCAGATGCAACTAATTTACCAGATACAACATGGTAAGTCAATATGTTTGCCAAGGCCTTTTGATTTTTCTTTTCCAATAAGAAAGTTAATGTTGCAGAATCAATTTTTTTAAAGGCACTATTTGTTGGTGCAAATACGGTGAATGGCCCTTCTGCCTGTAATGCGGAAACTAAATCGGCTGCCCTTAATGCTTTTACAAGAGTGGTGAAATTTTCATTACCTACAGCAGCGTCAACGATTGTTCCTTGTGCAGTTGCTAAGTTTGTGAATGACATCCCGATAGCCATCACGAAAATACATGCTAACTTTTTCATAATTTTAAGTGTTTTGATTAAAATGATTATTGCACTTTATTCTTTTAAAGTACTTTCATTTATATTTACACCGCATCCCAGATAATGGATGACCAGACATCTTCTTTTGTGAAAGATTTAACAATGACAGAACAAGACAAAGCACTAATCGAACGACTTCAAAACGGTGATAATTCTGCTTTGACTCTGCTATATGATAATTATTCTAATGCGCTTTACGGGGTTATTATAAGAATTTGCAAAGACGAACATCTTGCAAAAAATATTCTACAGGATACCTTTGTGACCATTTGGAAAAAAATTGACACCTACGATAATCAAAAAGGTAGGTTTTACACCTGGGCTTTTCAGATTGCAAGAAACAAAAGCCTCAATGCTATAAGAAAATCGAAAAAGCTCATCCAAACTGAGGATTTAAGTGTATATAAAGATAAAAGCAACAACCAATCGAACCTTGCTGAAGATTTAAACCTTAAAGGACATATTAATAGTTTGGATGCACATCATAAACAGGCTATTGAATACGTTTACTTTAATGGACTGACACATAGAGAGGCACACGAAGAAATGGGCGTTCCTCTCGGCACTTTTAAGTCTTATGTGAGACAAGCTTTGAAACAATTACGGGAATCTTATTTGAAAATAGCATCGTACGTATTGGTGCTTATGGAGTGTTTAGGATGATAGAAAAAGATTACATAATAGAAAAAAACCTTATAGAGCGCTACGTTCTAGGCGAACTCAATGCATCTGAAATTGATCAGGTGGAACGAGCTTTAGAACATTATTCTGAATTGACCGTAAATTTCGAATTGATTGAGGCAGACCTCGAAAAGCTAGGTCGAGAAAATGCTATCGACGCACCTGCTGAAATTAAGAGCGAACTTCTAAAGTTGATTTCTTCTCAGGAAGAAGCAAGCCCAGATATCGTAGAAGTTTCCAAGCTGAAAAATTACTTTTGGGTAGCAGCAAGTATTGCAGCACTTCTTCTAATTGGTAATATTTACTTTTATTCTGAAAAACAAAGCATCCTAGAGAACCTTGAGACCGTAGAACAGGAAAAATTAGAATTAAATGAAAAATTCAATCTAATCAATGACAGTTTAAATTTAATAAACAGTCGTTACGCACTAATTGGCAACCCTAAAACCGAAAAATTTATTTTAAATGGTAATCAAATAAAGCCAGATGCCACCATTATTGCCTATGTGAACACCACACAAAAAAAGGTACTCGTTGACACTCAGAATCTTCCTAAACTTGACAGCGAACACGATTATCAAATGTGGGCAGATGTAGACGGTGAAATGATTGATATGGGCGTACTTAAAATTAATGAGGAGCTTGTGACCATGACTTACATCAATAATGCTGAAAGTCTAAACGTTACCATTGAGCCTGCTGGTGGCAATGACCACCCAACTGTAGCAAACTTAATTAGTAACGTTTACTTGGATAGCACACCCTAAATTTAAAAGGTCCAAAAAACAAAAACCCCTTCAACAAAATGAGCTGAAGGGTTTTTTTCGATATAATCAACCTAATTACTTCTATGTACAAAACTTATCGGGATGCTATAAGGTACAGCTACCGGTCTTCCTCTTTGTTTGCCTGGCACCATCTTTGGTAGTTTGCTTATTATTCTACTAGCTTCTTTTTCAAGCATTTTATCAGGTCCTCTAGTTTGAATATCGGTAACGTTTCCTTTATTGTCAATTTTAAAAAGTACATGAACTCGGCCTTGTATTCCAAGTTCCAAAGCCCGATCAGGATAATAAAAATTGTCTTTTACGTGCTCAAGTATCTTTTCCTGAAAACATTGCTTTTTTTCACTTTCAGATAAGCCTTCACAACCTGGAAAAACTGGTATGTTTTCAATAACGGCGAAGGGTACTTCGATTTCCTCTTCTACTTCCTCAACGGTCACCTCAGCAACTGAAGCTGTACCCGTATCGTATTGATAATCCTGCACAATATCGTTCTGACTTGTTTCAGTGCTTTCAAAAATGGTCTCAGCAATTATAGTTTGATCATCAACAATTTCCAAATCCTGAAGGGATTGCACCTGAGGTGCTGGCGGTGGCGGCGGTGGGATGCTCCTATCCCATTTAATGATTGGTATTTCCTCTTGAAAAATTTGTGTAGTAGGAGCAAGTTCAACTAGAACCTCCTCCTTAATAATCGTTTTATGCTCTAAGGCAAGGTAACTTAAAAATAACATCAGATTAAGACCAACTGCAAAGTACAGGCTGCTATTTCTGCCAACTTCTACTTCAGGATTTTTTTTGACTTGCATGACTCTAAATTTTATATGTTAAATTTATGTTATAATGTCAAAATATAATATGACATTTGTCATGTAATCAACAATTTGCCTTCTAAGCTTATAATTTTGCAAACTATTTTTCTATTCAATGAATTTTTGTCAAAATGAAAAAACAACTAAATGGCGTAATTATTCTTGGAAGTTCCAGAGCAAATGGCAATACGGCAAAAGTTGTTGTGCAGTTAAGTGAAATCGGGCAATTTAGTATTATCAATCTATTGGATTATAATATAACGAGATTTGACTATGACCATTCCAATTCTAAAGACGATTATATCCCATTAATAAAAGAAGTCACTGAAAACTACAATCTGATAATATTTGCAACGCCAGTGTATTGGTATGCGATGAGCGGGATTATGAAAAACTTTTTCGACAGGTTTACAGATTTATTAAAAGTTGAAAAAGAATTAGGACGTAGACTTCGCGGAAAATATATGGCGGCAATTAGTAGTGCCAACAGCGAAAATTTAGGTGAGGATTTTTGGTTGCCTTTTCAGAAAACTGCCGCTTATCTTGGAATGACTTATACCACGGACCTTCACACATATGAGGGCAAGTTATTTAAAAAAGACCTCGAAAGCTTTTACACTAGGCTAGAAGAACTAGTGAATGATTAACTGTTCGCTTCATAAATTATCCAATTGATTATCGGTACCATCCTCACTAATCGTCCAGAAAAAGCCCACAAAAAAGAATGAATCGGCCGAAGGTTGGATGGCTCTTCTGTTAAAAACACCATTTGCATCTGGAGTATTGGTATATTGATAGTTAACCACATTCTGAAAACCTAATACGTTGTTAACGGAGAGATACAAAATTTTCTGCTGGTCAATCAAGTAAGCCCAGTTTAAGCTAATACTGTTAAAGCTTTTTGTTTTTTCTGCCAAAAACTGATCAGTATTTGGATTATTAAAGGTTCTTCCAGACGCAAACGTATAATCCATTCCCAATTGACTTTTCCATGCGTCAATCCAATATTTCCCAACTATGGACGCGTTGTGGTTCACGGCAAAATTTGGTTGCGCTGCCACCGGAAAATTCCTAAAATCACGCTCTGTATCCAAATAAGAATAGCTGAACCAGTAATCCAGGTTTTTGATGCTTTTATTATCACGCCAAAACAAGTCGATTCCTTGGGCAAAACCTTCTCCATCGTTAGTATAATCTGAATTTATCATTGGGAATTCACTATCAAACTTAACCAAGTTATTATAATCTTTACGGTAAAGCTCAGCCCTGAATATTTTCCCATCATTTACATACTGATAGTTCATTATGTAATGCTGCGCATTTTCAGGGTTTAAATCGCTTCTAAAACGTAATATATCATTGGTAGGATTTTGAAAAAAGCTTCCATAGGCTACAGATACTTGCGCATTTTTTGAAGTCTTATAAGCCAATGAGGCTCTCGGCGCAATTTCAAATTGATTGGAAAGCTGATAATTATCAGCTCTAAGACCGGCCTTTAGCGCTAGATTTTTGTTGAAGATAATATCAGATTCTACAAATAGGCCTGTATTATCATCTGTAAACCCGTATTGAGGCGAAAAATTCCCGTCATTGAAGGTTTCGTCAAAATCGGTTGAGAAGTGTTCAGCACCAAAACTAACCTTAAACCTACTGTTGAATCGTTTTCTTAGCTTAAGCTTAACGTGTGCAGAATTTTCGTCATTATCAAAATTTAGAACGTCAATTCTGGTTTTGGTATTGGCTATTGTATAACTAAGACCTGTATTTAGAGACCAACCATTGACTAAAGTGCCTTGATAACTAGCATTGGTATAAAAGTTATTGTTGTTTAAACCAAATCGCAGACCTTCAGGATTATTGATATCATCTTGAATAAGTTCAAAGTTTGACGTGTCAAAAGCAGCATAGACCTTTAATAAGCCTGAGTTGAATTTTTGTCTGAAAACAGCTTCGCCCGCAGCACTTTCAATAGGCTCAATCCAATCATTTCGCTCAGGAAACAGTGCGATATAGGGCGAGAAGTTGTAATATCCCGCATTGAAACTCAAGGATGATTTTTCCCATTTTTCAGTTCTGCCAAGTTGTGCCCCAAGGCTTAAAACGCCGATTTCTGTTTTTTCCTGATCCGGCTCGTCTATGGTATTTAAAAGCGTAACCCCTGAAAGGCCATTACCATATTCGGCGGAGTAACCACCGGTTGAGAACGTTATCCCATCAAAAAGAAACGGTGAATATCTTGACCTAGTCGGCACATTGCCTGGAGTTGGATTAAAAGGCGTAAATACCCGGATACCATCAATAAATATTTGATTTTCCTCAGCGCTACCCCCTCTAATAAATAATCGACCGTCCTCAGCATTAGTGGATGTGCCAGGCAGGGTTTGCAGTGCCCCAACAAAATCACCGACTGCACTTGCCGTTGTTACAACGTCCAAGCTACTTAATACTGAAACTTTACTATTATCATTGGCTTCAAACGTACCCGCTGAAATTACAACGGTGTCAAGTGCTTCCAAATCGTCTTTCAGTTTCACTTCAAGATTGTTTAATGTACTAACGTCACCAGCTATATTTCTTGTCTCGTAAGACATAAATGAAATGATAAGAACCTGCGTTCCCTTTTCCTCTGTGGTAAAACTAAAATTACCGTTTTCATCAGAAGTTGCTCCGTCGTACGTGCCCTCAAGATAAACATTGGCACCTTGGATGGGTAAATTTTTTGAATCAAACACCTTACCGCTTATGGTAGTTTGAGATAACGATAGGAAGGATATGAAAAAAACAGAAAGGTATATAGAAAGTCGCATTTGATATTGATTTTACTTATCACTTATGTTTGATAGTTCAAATATCATATGAATACAATGGATTTTAAATTAAGATTTACCGAGCTGTGATATTTTTGGGATGAATCGTGTCGGCTGTTAGCTGATAAAAATTTTCAAATTTTCGTCTGATGAGACTTGTTTGAATTTTATGCTAAAGTTATAAAAAACAGTAATTTGAGTTTTGAGAGGACTTGTGTCCGTTTCAGTTCCTACTTTTCCCCTCTTAGGAAAATCGAAGATTCAATGAAACCCATCAATGAAATAGAATTCTTGAATTAAATGTCAGCTACTGCTTACAAAGGGGGGGCGGGAGGTTAGGAGGGGCTTTTTTTATATGGCCTAATAATCAATCGTGCTGCTTTATCAAAGTTTATGTAATTATAGGTCCAATTGAAAAAAACAATCACCCGATTCCTAAATCCTACCAAAGCCATCAAATGGACAAACATCCAAATAAACCATGCAAAAAAGCCACCAAACTTTAAGCGGGATATATCGGCAACCGCCCGATTTCTACCTATGGTTGCCATGGTGCCTTTGTCGAAATAGCTAAATTCTTTCATTTTACCATTGTTTAGGTGCTTTTTGAGATTCTTTCCCAAAAGTTGCCCTTGCTGAATGGCAGGTTGGGCGACCTGTGGATGGCCGTCAGGAAATTCATCGGTTTGCATGTACGCCATGTCCCCAATAGCGAAAATAGTATCATAACCATCGATCTGATTAAAACGGTTTACCTTAAATCTCTTCGTTTTAGCATGAAGAGCTGTTTCTTTTAAACCAGTAATTGGCGTACCAGTTACACCAGCGGCCCAGATGACCGTTTCTGACCTAAGTTCCAAATTAGAATCTGTAGTAATGGTATCACCATTATAATCTTTTACTATTGTATTACAATGAACAATAACACCCAATTCCTTCAAAAACTCTTCTGCTTTTTTAGACGCGTGCTCACTCATAGGAGGCAATACACGTTCTGATCCTTCAAGCAAGTGGATTTGCATCAGATCTGGATTCAAGTCTTTGTATTCCCTTGGCAGTATATTGTTCTTCAACTCTGCTATGGCCCCAGAAAGTTCAACGCCAGTTGGACCAGCACCAATAACCACAAAAGTTAAGTAGGCCTTCTTTTTTTCAATGGAATCTGCTATTGCTGCCTTTTCAAAATTTTGAAGAATCAGACTTCTAATATTCAAGGCCTGGGGCACAGACTTCATTGGCATGCTATATTTTTCAATCTGGTCATTTCCGAAGAAGTTGGTTTTTGTCCCCGTAGCAATTACCAAATAATCGTAATCAATATGACCTATACTGGTCTTTATTTGCTTTTTTTGTGGATAGATTGTCGAAACATTCGCCATCCGGAAATATGTATTTTTAAATCTTTTTAAAATTTTCCTGACAGGGTAAGCTATGGAATCTGGCTCGAGACCCGAGCTTGAAACCTGATATAGTAAAGGTTGAAAACAATGGTAATTGTGTTTATCAATAAGAATAACTTGCAATTTACTGTTGCCGAGTTCTTTAGCGAGTCGAATACCTCCAAAACCTGCTCCTATAATTACGACGCGTGGCTGATTAGTTTTCGGAATGTTCATAATGATTGTAAAGTATTGTAAAAATAAGATGAACGGTCTTAAATTGTTATCCCAAAAACAAAAGTTTTAATCTTCTGTAACAAATTTTGAATTCAATCTACAAATAGGCAACTAACTAATAATGACATTGGATAAAACCCTTGAACATAATTTTGTGGAATTGCTTGAAAAGCATCAAAACATTGTGCATAAAGTATGCAGACTATACACTAATAATCAAGATGCCCACAATGATTTATTTCAAGAAATAACCATTCAATTATGGAAGGCCTATCCAAAATTTAGAGGTGATGCGAAGTTTAGTACATGGATGTATCGCGTGGGACTAAATACCGCGATTACGCTCTATAGGAAATCAAAAAGGAAAATCAAAACACAGGAATTTGAAGCGGTTTCATTTAAGATAAAGGCCGAGCCCTATGACGATACAGAAGAGCAACAATTGAAATTATTATATCAGGCTGTAAAGCAGTTAAATGACATCGAAAAGGCGTTGGTTTTTTTGTACTTAGAGGATAAAAATTATAGTGAAATCAGTGAAACCCTAGGTATAACTGAGGTAAATGCAAGGGTGAAAATGAATCGAGTCAAGAAAAAATTACGAACAATATTAAATCCGTAATATTATGGATGAGTTAGATTTATTAAAAAAAGACTGGCAAAAAACAAGCTACGTTGACAATAAGCAGCTTACAAGTGTGGATATATATCCTATGCTTCACAAAAAATCGTCTTCAATTGTAAAAACGCTGTTTTATATCAGTATTGCAGAATTAGTATTCTGGGTGATTTTAAACACGATACCGTATTTTGCCTCTGATGAGTATAGAGCTGAACTGGAAACCATGTTTCACGGCAGCACTTGGATTTTGATTTTTACGATTTTCAGCTACGCGGTAATCCTACTTTTTGTCTATTTACTATTCAAATCATATAAAGATATTTCCGTCACCGACAACGTACGGAAATTAATGAAGAACATTCTCAAGACTCGAAAGGTTATAAAGTATTACGTTCTCTACAATCTCATAATGGCCTTTTTGTCTATTTCTTACGGCATGTATGAATCAGCCACTAATGATCCAGAGGTTTCAGCACAATTTGCTGAGTTTAGCGATAAGCAAATGTTTGTAGCAATGCTATTCATGATTGTAGGCGCAGGTTTATTTATTGGTCTAATCTGGATTTTTTATAGACTGATTTACGGGATTTTGTTAAAAAAGTTAAACCGTAATTACAATGAACTGAAAAAGTTGGAGGTATAGGGCTTCGGGTTTAAGATTCCCACCTACGCTAGCCTACTTCGCCGAAGTGCTACGAAGGCCGAAAAGCTTCGGCGGGCAAGCAGGTTTTTGATTTTAGGGTTTGAACTGCAAAAAAGTTTATGAGTTTATGAGTCTAAGCTTTAGGTTTCAAATTCCCACCTCCTCCGCTTTTGGGCGGATATGGCGGGCAGGCGATTTCAAGTTCAAGGATTTCTCATCTCTAATAACTCATTTCTAATCTCTAAAATCCTGATTCTTGCCATCCCGGCTCTTGATTCAAGATTCAGGTTTAATATTTAGAAGTTTATGAGTTTAAACTAAGTTTCCATTTTAAGATGCTAATCATCTCATCGCTTATTTCCCACCTCTAATCTCTAAAATTCCACCTCCTGCAATCTTAACTTCAAATTCCTAAATCGGGAGGTAAGGATGCTTCCAATTTCAATTTTCAAAGCTTCTACCTCCAATTGCGAAGTTCCTTGTTCATTCGTTCTTTTTCTTCCAATTCCTCCTGTGGAATGACTTTTAAAAATGACGGATGTTGCTCGATGGCATATTCGATTTTCTCAACGATTTCCTCAATACTCTCCTTATCATAGTCAATTTGAAGAGGCTCCTTTATTTCCATGGATTGATAGATGTTCTTCTTTTTTACCCGAAGGCCTTTTTTATCGAACGACCGTCTAAATCCATCAATGACAATAGGGACAACAATTGGTTTATAACGCTTAATAATATGTGCCGTACCTTTTCTAATCGGCTTAAACGGCGTAGTGGTACCCTGCGGAAATGTGACCACCCAGCCATCGTCCAAAGCAATCCCAATGTTAGAAATGTCGCTCATCTTGACTTGTCGATTGACTTCCTTTCCCTCCGAACGCCAAGTTCTTTCGATACTTACTGAACCTACGTAAGCCAAAATCTTTGGTAAAAGTCCAGATTTCATGGTTTCTTTAGCTGCCACGTAATAAACATTAAGCTTTGGATTCCAGAGATAACCAATATTCTTGATAGAATCTTCACGGTCACTCAAACTAGCGTTAAACACATGAAACATTGCAATAACATCAGCAAAATAGGTTTGGTGATTAGAAATAAAGAGAACGTTCGTTTCAGGAAGTTTTTTGATAATTTCAGAGCCATCAATTTGTAGTTCGTTGAATCCCCGAAATCTGCGGTGGGTCAATGCACCCAGAATTCTAATTAGCCATTTTTTTATGAAAAGTATGTGCCCAAAAGGGTTTGTTTTGAATAATCCCATTCAATTTTTTTAAGCGGATACCAAAGCTACAAAAACCAAACCTACAATACGATTTTTAACATGTCTTTTACCTCACTAAGCATCATAGCGGTGGCTCCCCAAACATCATATCCATTTAGTTTAAAGGCAGGTACAACCAATTTGACGTTGAAAGAGGTCATAACGCTAACCTCGGTCGCGTTCTCCTCATTTAAAAGATGTGATAATTTCACCTCAATTAAATCCTCAACTTCGGCTTCCTCTTTAATGAAAATGGGAGTGCTTTTGGTAATTCCAATAAAAGGGAAAACCGTAAAATTACTCGGCGGTATGTATATCGGGCTCATGGGCTTTTTGATTAAAATGTTCCCCGCGGGTACCCCAATTTCTTCTTCGGTTTCCCGCAATGCGGTCGCCTTCAAATCTTTATCTGATTTCTCAACTTTCCCTCCTGGAAAGCCCACCTGCGCAGAGTGCACACCCTTATAAGTTTTGCGAAGTATCAATATCAAGTGCGTTTCATTTTCTGAGTTTGGATAAAATAGTGCCATCACTCCTGCTCTTTTAGCAGTTTTCATTTTCTCCCGATTTTTATCAATCAATTCCTTTCTGAAGGGTGGAGACATTTTGAATTGCGAGGGCTCGCCTAAAAGCTCTAGATTTTCTATTTTTGAAATTTGCTTCTTAAATTGATTAAAATCCATGATATTCAATAGAATATTCGCCTTGTTTATTATACTAACATTTTCTTTATCGTGTGAAGATAAAAAATCTACTCAGACCACAAATACAAATACTCCGGATACAAAAGCAGTTGCCGAAAAAAAACCCAAGATTGAAAAGGAAAGCAAGACGAAGCAAAAACGAAAATACCCTCTCCTTACTGATAAAAACGCAATGGAATTTTTCCTTCAGTATGAAAAGGAAAACAAAGAAAACAAAGTGCGTATTGTAACCGATTACGGTAATATTGATATTCTCCTTTTCGATAAAACAAAATTTCATAGGGCAAATTTCATTTACCTCGCCAAACAAAAATATTTTGATAGTACCCAGTTTTACAGGGTAATCCCCAACTATATAATCCAAGGAGGAAGCACAGATGACAGAGAGGTCATGAGTAAAAGGAATACTATTGGGAAATACCTTTTACCAACAGATACCAAACGCGGCTTTAAGCATGACCGCGGAGTTATATCAATGCCCAGCAGCGATATAGATAACCCTTATAAGTTAGCATCACCTTATGAATTTTTCATAACGCTTCGTGATGTATATCAACTAGATGGCGATTATACCATTTTTGGCAGGGTAATAAATGGAATGGACGTGGCTGATAAAATTGCCGCAGTTGATAGAGATGACGCCGATTGGCCTTTGATGAATGTTTATATAAGAACTGTTGAGATTCTCGAATAATTAATCCTTTAAGAAAAAAATTAGCACTATCTTCAATCTTATCTATGACTTCTGTGTTCAATAAATTCATATGCCGGTAATAAAAAAACTTGGTCAATCCCTATTCAAATTTTTTCTTTCTAATAATAGCAGGGAATATATAGAAAGAAGCATATTGACTATTGCACTCGTAGGCTTCTTGATGCATTTATGCCTTATTGGCTTGGTAAGGTACGATGTGATAACGTTTTTATCAGAATCAGAACTTTTACAGAATCCAATATCAGCAATCTATACTCCTTTTTCATTTATATTGATTTATGAGGTTTATGCTTTAATTTTTTATCTACCCTACTCCTTTACAACTTACATCACTAAACAGTATGAGATTATCACATTAATAATAATTAGAAGATTATTTAAGGATTTAGCCTCATTGGAATTGACTTCGAATTGGTTTGAAATAAAGGATGATCTTCAGTTTACCTATGATTTAATTGCCTCTTTGGTATTATTTTACCTCATATACCTGTTTATAAAACACGGCAAACGGAAAATGTTAAGCGAAAAGGAGACTAGTGATGATGTGAAGCAATTTATAAATGTAAAAAAAGCCATAGCCGTTGTTCTAGTGCCGCTTTTCTTCTTTATGGCGTTGTTTACCTTTTTTGGCTGGGCTGGAGATTTGACTTGGTCTTCAGAAAAATTACCAGAGCTCTCCAGTATCAATAATCTATTTTTTGATAAGTTTTTTACAGTATTAATAATGGTGGATGTGGTACTATTACTAACGTCGTTTTTCTATGTAAATGAATTTCATAAAATCATTCGAAATTCGGGCTTTATAATTTCCACAATACTTATTAGAATGTCATTTAGTGTTACGGGGCTGATTAATTCAGTATTAATCATTGTGGCTGTGCTATTCGGACTTCTTATAATTTTGATTCACAATAATTACGAGAGAAAATTACCCAACTAGAATACTTTTGACTAATCGACAAAAACAACTTCATGCGCATAGACATCATAACCGTTTTACCTGAATTGCTTAAAAGTCCATTTGACGCGTCCATATTAAAACGTGCCATTCAAGCAGATTTGGTTAGTGTCCACTTTCATAATCTTAGAGATTTCGCTAGCGGAAACTATAAATCAATTGACGACACCCAGTATGGCGGAGGTGCCGGAATGGTGATGATGATTGAGCCTATTGATAAATGTATTTCTAAATTACAAAGTGAAAGGGATTATGACGAAATAATTTATATGACGCCTGATGGCGAAAGACTAAACCAAACTATTGCAAATCAAATGTCGCTAAAGGATAATATCATTATTCTGTGTGGGCATTACAAAGGTGTGGATGAAAGAGTAAGGGAAAAATTTATTACCAAAGAAATATCTATCGGTGATTATGTGCTCTCTGGAGGCGAGCTTGGTGCAGCAGTGCTTTGCGATGCGGTTATTAGATTAATCCCTGGGGTTCTTGGTAATGAGACCTCTGCACTTACAGATTCATTTCAAGATGGCTTGTTGGCTCCTCCTATCTACACCAAGCCAAGAGATTATAATGGCATGAAAGTACCAGAATTGTTGTTTAGCGGTAACTTTCCAGAAATTGAAAAATGGCGAGAGGAAAAAGCCTTTGAGCGCACCAAAGAAAGGCGACCTGATTTATTAGACAATTAAAAAATCAAAAACTAAAATCAAGATAGAATAGACGAACTAAATTGTTTATGCCATAGTTTTAGACATTTGTTTTTTAATTACGTAAAAAGTACTAAATTTGCAGCCGATTTTAGATTAACCTCTGGCGAGATACGTGAATGTTGATTTAATTAAATAAAAAACAAAAAGAAATGAGTTCTTTAATAGATTTTGTTCAAGACGAATTTGTAACAAAAAAAGAGTTTCCAGAATTCAGTGCTGGTGACACCATCACTGTTTACTACGAGATTAAAGAAGGGTCCAAAACACGTACCCAGTTCTTCAAGGGTGTTGTACTACAGAGAAAAGGTAGCGGTACCACCGAGACATTCACGATTAGAAAAATGTCAGGCACCGTTGGTGTAGAACGTATTTTCCCAATCAATTTACCTGCACTTCAAAAAATTGAAGTCAACAAAAGAGGTAAAGTAAGAAGGGCTAGAATTTTCTACTTTAGAGGCCTTACTGGTAAAAAAGCAAGAATCAAGGAAGTTAGAAGATAAATTCTTTAAAAAGAAAATTTTCAACCCTGTAACAAAAAGTTACAGGGTTTTTCTGTTTTTAGTTATTAACTATTGTTGATAACCATAGTTAATACGAAGTTTATAACTAATATGTTAAAAAAATAGATTAATCATTATTGTTTTCTAAATTCGTTTAACAATATTGAAATAATCTGAGAATGATTAAGAGATATTTTAAAGAAACGTTCTTTATTAAATTGGTTTTTGAGATACGATTATTGGCTGTTTAACATCCTAATATGACTATCATGATTCTATTAGTTAATTTCATGTGTAAACAGGAAATGAAGATTTAGATGAAAGCTTTGAAAAAGTAATCTGAGCGAAAGTAAAGATGAAAAGGATGAGCAGTATAATTAGTGCATTCAATTTTGATTGGACACTCATTGTATAAAGAAAACTAATTACTCCGAAGCTTTATCTGTGACACGTCAACACATTTTGAAAGTCCAGTAAGTTTCAAGGATTTAGTTAGAGCTTGATTAAAGTTTGATTTAGACTTTGTTCTAAATTGTATAATCTTTAAGGATTAGATTTTAATTAAGTGGAATTAAATCTAAAAAGCCATGTCAAAACATTTAAATGTTGTGATATGGCTTTTGTCATTTTAGAGGTATCCAAATTCATCTTGTAAACTGCGCTATTTTGCTATATTTGCAGGGCTAAAAAATAGCTATTATTGCAAATAAAATAGAATTAAATGGCCAAAGACGCTAAGATAATTTATACGAAGACCGATGAGGCTCCTGCATTGGCAACCTATTCACTTCTTCCTATTATAAAATCATTTACGAAATCATCTAATATTCAGATTGAATCAAAGGATATTTCGCTTGCGGGTAGAATTTTAGCAAATTTTCCTGATTTTTTAAATGACGACCAAAAAGTAAATGACGAGCTTGCTGAGCTGGGCGAATTAGTCACAAAACCTGAAGCCAATATTATAAAACTCCCAAATATCAGTGCTTCTGTACCCCAGCTAAAAGCAGCAATAAAAGAGCTTCAGAATCAAGGACATAAATTACCCGATTATCCTGATGAGCCGAAAACCGACGATGAAAAATCCATTCAAAACCGTTACAATGCGATAAAGGGGAGCGCTGTTAATCCTGTTTTGAGGGAAGGTAATTCAGATCGACGCGCACCTAAGGCAGTCAAAAATTTCGCAAGACTCCATCCACATAGTATGGGAGAATGGTCAACAAGTTCACAAACCCACGTTGCTACAATGTCGCACGGTGACTTTGCCCATACCGAAAAATCGGTGACAATTGACGAAGCAACCCATGTTAATATTGTTCACACCGATGAATCTGGAAATAAAATAATTTTAAAGGAAAATCTTCCCCTGCTTAAAGGTGAAGTCATCGACGCATCTTTCATTAGCAAAACAGCCTTAATCGACTTTCTTAAAGCTGAGGTAGCGGATGCAAAAGAAAGTGGCGTGTTGTTTTCTTTGCATATGAAAGCCACAATGATGAAGGTATCAGACCCGATAATCTTTGGTCATGCTGTTGAGGTATTCTTTTCAGATTTATTTAAAAAACACGGAGCAACTTTTGAAAAATTAGGTGTTGACGTAAATAATGGTTTTGGTGATTTAGTCGCTCAAATTCAGAAACTCCCAGAAGCTGAAAGACTGCAAATCGAAGAAGGTATTGCGACTGTTTTTGCTGATTCACCAGATTTGGCGATGGTCAATTCAGATAAAGGAATCACCAATCTACACGTGCCAAGCGATGTAATTATTGATGCTTCAATGCCAGCAATGATTCGCACGTCTGGCCAAATGTGGAATGCTGAAGGTAAACAACAAGATACCAAAGCCGTCATTCCAGATAGCAGTTATGCGGGTCTTTATACTGCGACGATAGACTTTTGCAAAAAGCACGGGGCGTTTGACCCAACAACAATGGGAACCGTTCCCAATGTTGGTTTAATGGCCCAGAAAGCCGAGGAATACGGGTCACACGATAAAACATTTGAAATTAGTGCAAATGGTAAGGTTGAGGTCATTGACCAATCTGGAAGCGTACTAACTTCGCACGACGTTGAGGCAGGTGACATTTGGAGAATGTGCCAAACCAAGGATGCTCCAATTGAAAATTGGGTAGCACTTGCAGTAAGAAGAGCGAGAGCTTCACAAACTCCGATAGTTTTTTGGTTAGATGAAAATAGAGCGCACGATGCAGAATTAATCAAAAAGGTGAATACCTATCTTAAAAATCATGATACAGAAGGTTTAGTGGTCAAAATATTATCTACAATTGATGCAACTAATTACACCTTAGAACGTATCAAAGAAGGTAAGGATACGATTTCCGTCACTGGAAATGTCTTAAGGGATTACTTAACAGACCTATTCCCAATTTTAGAACTAGGTACCAGCGCAAAAATGCTATCGATAGTTCCTTTAATGAATGGTGGCGGTCTGTTTGAGACAGGAGCTGGTGGTTCTGCCCCAAAGCATGTTCAGCAATTCAATGAAGAAAATCACTTGCGTTGGAATTCATTAGGTGAGTTCTTAGCTTTAATTGTTTCCCTAGAGCATTACGGTAAGTCCAACAACAATGATAAAGCACTTATTTTATCAAAAGCCTTGGAAGATGCTACAGAAAAATTATTGGCCAATGGAAAATCCCCCTCAAGAAAGGTCAATGAAATCGATAATCGCGGTAGCCATTTTTACTTGGCAATGTTTTGGGCAGAGGCCTTAGCAAATCAAACTGCAGATTTAGAGCTAAAGCATGAATTTACGGAGGTCTTCAAACAGTTGCAGGCCCATGAACCTTCAATTGCAGAAGAACTAATTGAAATTCAAGGAAAACCTATGGATATTGGTGGTTACTACGAGCCTAATGAGGCATTGGCTTCAAAGGCTATGCGACCCAGCGAAACGTTTAATAAAATTCTTAACTAAGACTAGGTTTTTTCATTTACCAATTATTTAACATCAAAAGCTCCCACTATAAAGGGAGCTTTTTTAATTTCGTTCAAATTCTGCTAATGAAAACTGTCTTTAGGTATTTCCTATTTTGTGTTTTAATACCATCTTCTTTTTTAGCACAAGAAAAATTCACCCTTAAAGGAACGATTATCGATGCGGCAAGTAATGAAACTTTAATCGGTGTAAACATCATAATACCATCAATTCCAACCGGAACCGTGACCAATGAATACGGGTTTTATTCAATTACGCTGCCTGAGGGCGAATATGAGGTGGTAATTAGTTATTTAGGTTATGGGAACATTAAGGAGACCATTAATTTGACTTCAAATCAAACCAAAAACTATAAACTTGAAGAAAGTACCGAAAGCCTTGACGAGGTTGTTATAACAGAAGATGTTGAAAAGCTCAACATCAAGAAACCTCAAATGAGTGTAAATGCGTTGTCCATTAACACAATCAAACAAATTCCTGTGGTTTTAGGTGAAGTTGATGTCATAAAATCAATCACGCTCCTTCCTGGTGTGACCAATGCCGGTGAGGGCGCATCTGGGTTTAACGTGAGAGGTGGTGCAGCCGACCAAAACTTAATCCTATTGGACGAAGCTACCATTTTCAACTCGTCCCATTTGTTTGGTTTCTTTTCGGTGTTTAACCCAGACGCCATTAAGGATATAAAGCTTTATAAAGGTGGCATTCCCGCGAAATACGGGGGCAGGGTATCCTCAGTACTTGACATCTATCAAAAAGATGGCAATAGTAATGAATTTCATATGAATGGCGGTATTGGTTTGGTAGCGAGTCGTTTATTGGCAGAAGGGCCAATCAAAAAAGGGAAAGGCTCTTTTCTGTTTGGTGGAAGAAGTAGCTACGCCCATTTATTCTTACCATTATTTGATATAGATAACATTGCCTACTTCTACGATTTAAACACCAAGCTAAGCTATCGATTAAATGAAAATAACAGCATTTATCTTTCAGGTTACTTTGGAAGGGATGTCTTTAATCTCGCAGATTCCTTTGAGAACACTTACGGTAATACGGTGTTGAATTTTAGATGGAATCATTTGTTTTCAGATAAATTGTTCTCTAACCTTTCGCTGATATATTCAGATTATTATTACGGTCTTAATCTAGATTTTGTGGAATTTAATTGGGATTCTGGCATCACAAATTTCAATGTTAAGTACGACCTCAAGCATTATATCAACAATAACTTTAAGTTAGAATACGGTTTAAATAGTATTTACCACAAATTCAATCCTGGAGAAATCGAACCCTCTACCCCAGACAGCGGTATCAATCCGTTTAAATTAATCGATAAGTATGCTTTTGAAAATGCAGCTTATATTGATGCTGAACATCAAATAACTGACCGATTGGCCTTAGCTTACGGCCTTCGGGTATCTTCATTCTTACGTCTAGGACAAGATGAAATCAATGTATACGAAAATGATAATCCGGTAATCTTTAATGAAGAATTAGGAATCTACGAGAAAGCAGAACCCATTGGAACCGAAAATCAAAGTAGAAGTGATATCATCGCATCGTTTGCTAATCTTGAACCAAGATTTTCTTTGGCCTACCAATTAAATGAGAAATCGTCTGTAAAGGCCAGCTATAACCGAATGACCCAATATTTACATCTACTTTCAAATACCAACTCCCCTACGCCTTTGGACGTTTGGACACCAAGTGGGCCTTTTGTTGAGCCTCAGATTTTAGACCAAGTCGCTCTGGGATATTTCAAATCATTTGAAGACAATGCCTACAGCCTTGAGTTAGAGAGTTTTTACAAGGTTATTCAAAATAGAATCGATTATATTGACGGTGCTGATTTAATTGCCAATAACGCCATTGAACAGGTCATTTTAAACGGAAGGGCTCGAGCATACGGTATGGAAGTTTTGCTTCGAAAGAATACTGGTCGGCTCCAAGGTTGGATTGCCTATACGCTATCACGCTCAGAACAGCAGACTGAGGGACGTACCCCAATTGAAACTGGCATCAACAATGGTGAGTGGTATAATACGCCATTTGATAAAACTCATGATGTTTCGGTCACCGCAAGTTATGAACTTAATAAAAAATGGAGTTTTGGAACGAATCTGATTTATCAAACCGGTCAACCCGTCACGTTTCCAAACGGTCAATATCAATACAACGGGATAACCATCCCAAGTTATGAAGCAAGAGCTTCAAGTAGATTACCGGCATTTCATAGATTGGATATTTCAGCGACCCTAACTCCAGAGTCAAATTCAGATAAAAGATGGAAAGGTCAGTGGGTTTTTAGTATTTACAACTTATACAATCGTATGAATGCCGCCTCCATTTCTTTTGGTGAAAACCGAATGACAGGTGTCAACGAAGCAACGCGTTTATCAATTTTTGGGATTATACCATCGGTAACCTATAATTTTACGTTTTAAATGAAAAAGATAGTTTCAATATTAATTTTGATGTTGACTTTTTCCTGTGAAGATGTCATTGATGTCGACTTGAATACCGCTCCACCCCGATTGGTAATCGACGCCTCAATCAATTGGTTTAAGGGCACCGTTGGAAATGAGCAAGAGGTAAAATTAACCTTAACTGCTCCGTTTTTTGATGCTGAAGTCCCTCCAGCTAACGGAGCAAATGTATTTGTTGAAAAAGGAGACGGTACGAATTTCACATTTATTGAAGAAGGTCAAACTGGTATTTATAAAACAACAGACTTTATACCAGAAATTGATGAAACCTATCAACTTACCGTCATTTATGAAGGCGAAACTTACGTTGGTGAAGAAACTTTGAAGTCTGTGGTAGATATTGATTTTGTAGAACAAAATGACGAGGGTGGCTTTACTGGCGAGGAAACTGAACTTAAGGCATTTTATACCGATCCTGCCAATATTGAAAATTTTTATCTTTTTGAATTTAGTGCTGAAATCGCTGCATTTCCCGATTTAGAGGTTTATGATGATGAATTCACTGATGGTAATCAGATTTTCGGCTTTTACACCGAAGAAGATTTAGAAGCCGGAGATTTTGTAACAATTAGAAATTTTGGAGTTTCAGAACGTTTCTATGAATTCATGTTCATTCTTTTACAACAGGGTGCCGAGGAAGGTGGTGGTCCTTTCGAGACGCAACCTGCAACCGTAAGGGGAAATTGCAGTAATTTGACCAATCCAGACAATTTCCCCTTGGGATATTTTAGACTTTCTGAAGTCTCTGAGTTGGTTTATGAAGTTCAATAAATCAAGTATTAAATTTGAAAATGTGTAATTTTAAATAATAACCATTTCCTATTTTTAATAATAATGGCGTTCACCAAAACAACAGAACAAGATTCTAATTATAATCATCTAGAAAAGATGAGCATAACAGAATTGTTGTCCAATATAAATCAGGAAGACCAAACGGTGCCACTTGCGGTAGAAAAAGCAATTCCGCAAATTGAATTACTTACCAAAATTATCGTTTCGAATTTAAAAGCGGGAGGCCGTTTATTCTATATTGGTGCCGGGACCAGTGGACGACTTGGAATTCTCGATGCCTCTGAATGTCCACCAACATTTGGGGTTTCCCATGATTTGGTGATAGGACTTATTGCAGGTGGTGATAGTGCCATTAGAAAGGCGGTAGAATTTGCAGAAGATTCTAATAGTCAGGGCTGGGAAGATTTAAAATCTTTTGGCATCAACAAAAATGATGTAGTCGTGGGTATTGCCGCTTCTGGCACAACACCATACGTTATTGGTGCTTTAAAAGCCTGTAATGAAAATAATATTGTTACCGGTTGTATAACTTGCAATTTGAACAGTCCACTCTCAAAAACTGCCAGATATCCAATTGAAGTCGTTATCGGGCCCGAGTTTGTAACCGGGAGCTCACGAATGAAAGCAGGAACTGCGCAGAAACTTGTACTTAATATGATTTCAACCGCATCTATGATTCAACTTGGAAAAGTAAAGGGCAATAAAATGGTGGATATGCAACTGAGTAATCAAAAACTCGTAAATCGGGGCGTTTCTATGTTAATGAAAGAACTCAAGATTGAACAAAATCTTGCTGAGACACTGTTAGAAAAACATCAAAATGTTAGAGCGGCTATTAAAGCCTTTGGAAATGGAATCACCTGAACCAAAAACAAAACATACTGATAAGGATATGCTTATAAAAGGTATTAAAACCATGGCGCTGTGTGCTGTGCTTATGTTAGTAGGTCCTACGCTGCTTTACTTAGTCTTAGGTAATCCAAACAAACCATTCTTCTGGCCCTTAGTAATAATTGGTGTTGGTGTTTGCGGCTTTTCGATTTATCTGGGCTTTAAAGGCTTAAGAACCATTATGCGCAGTGTGTTTGGATAAAGAATAAATTCCTTCTAGGAACTTTTCTCTGAAAATCCTATTTCATAAAAATATTAGTGAAATACCATTTACCATCTTCGTTCAATTCCGCAGATACATCGGTATATACAAAATCACCTTCAATATTCTCTCTGTGACCTTCACTAGCCAACCACGCGTTAACAACTGATTCGGCAGAATTATAAGCGTAAGCGACGTTCTCTGACACAATCGAAGCTGAAGCGTTTTCGACTAGACTGTTTTTACGTAAGAAAAAATTATCGTGGGATACGTTGTCAACTTCAATCATGTAATCGGTGTGGGTAAAGGCAACAGCTTTAACTGTATTATGATTAGTTAGAACAGGTAAGCCAATTTCTAATCGATGTTGATTAATTAGCTCTAAAATTTCAATCTCAATATCCTTAGCGACGGGAGTTTGAGGTAAATCAATGGTTTGAAGCTCTTCTTCTGTCTGTAAATCGTTAGAGCATGAAAACGAAAACATAGCAATAAGTGCTGCTATGAGCAGTTGTTTAGTAGGTTTCATAAGTAGGTTATTTCGATTTGGGATTACTAAATTATCCCCAAAGGAAAAAATAACCTGTTAATAAAACGTTAAAATCGATGAATGACATGTATTTCATCGATTTTTTATGCTTTTAAACCTATTTTGAATCTAAAAATAGACGTTTTGTCGTCTATATTTGTATTTCAACTGATTTAAGGCGATAACCGATTCAGTTGCCAAACACCGCTTTTTGAGGCACGATATCTTAATCTGTCATGTAATCGATTAGGACGACCTTGCCAGAACTCATACTCCACCGGACTCAGTTTAAAACCGCCCCAATAGTTAGGTCTCGGGATATGTTTATCGCCATATTTCTTATCTAAGGTCTCTAACCTATTTTCAAGTACCTCTCTAGATTCAATAATTTCACTTTGATGGGATGCGATTGCACCCAATCTACTTCCTCTTGGTCTAGATTGGAAATACTCGTCATTTTCGGAGTCCGAAAGTTTACTTATATCACCCTTAACAATAATCTGTCTTTCAGAAGATTCCCAGAAAAAGGAAATACAGGCTTTTGGCGTTTCCTGGAGTGCCCTCCCCTTTTCACTCCCATAATTAGTGAAAAATATAAAATATCCATCTTTTATCTTTTTAAGAAGTACCACCCTGCTTTTTGGGAAACCATCTAAACCAATAGTGGCTAAAGTCATGGCATTTGCTTCGTTGACCGAGGCATCATTATCAGCCTCATCAAACCACTTTTGAAATAGAGTCATGGGGTTATTAGCATCGACGTCTTTTTCTAAAAGCTCTCGCTTTTCATACGATTTCCTATAGTTGCTTAAATCTTGTTCCATATTTAAAGTTACGTATACTGGTCTAAATTTGAAATTAAAAATCAAAAAAAAGAGCTTAATCAAAAGCTCTTTTTTAGGATGGACATATTCGAAGCGATGAATAATTCAATCCTCTAATTGTTACAAGTCAATAATAAACCAATAAAAAAGGCAGCGAGGTTTTAATTCGCTGCCTTTCTCTTTATAAATAATTCTAGGACTTATCTAGCAGACTTAACAAACTGTTTTGTTATTGTCTGTCCATTTACGTTAACAATCATAAAGTAAGTACCTTCTGCTAAACTTGAAATATTTTCGTTGATTTCAACGCTTCCAAATCTAGCTTGAACTGGATTGACATCGCATAAATTATTATTGGCTGCTTTAGTTTTATCCTTAGTATTACCGTTTTCATCTTGCCAGAATATCTTTGTGGTATTTGCACCACCTGTATTCATTGTTGTAAAATGAGTTAAACCAGGAGTAGTAGTTAAACTGCCGCTTTGGCTAGTTCCAAAGACCTGCCAGGTTACCTCCAGGTCAAAACTATTTGGATTGGTGACTCTCCATCTTCTCTCATCTAAATCAAAAGTACACTCAGACGTCAAATTCAAATTCTGAACCTCCTGTAGAGCGATTTCAACGGCAGAATCCTCTTCTGTTGAAATTGCATTTGCTTAGAATGAAATTCCCGAAGCAATTAGCACAACGCAAAACATTCGCATTATACCATTTAAAGTAAATTGTTTCATAAATTTAGGTTTAAAAAATTTGATAATTATTCAATTTAAAAACCCGAATAAAATAATACAGTAGATAAATACTGACAGATTGTTCAAGGTCTATTTGCTTGAACAACTGTTTTAAAATTTAACTGTAGTTTAATAACAAGGCCGTTGTTAGAACTTAGTCCGTCAAATTTTTTATAGAAGATAATTTCATAATCTTCTTAAAACAATTGAACTGCTATTAATCAATTGATTGAGAATAATGAAATTTGCCCCAAACATATATAAAATATTCGCAATATAAATGGC
>JBCCOJ010000015.1:0-28301 GCA_039025415.1 Bacteroidota bacterium
GCTGAAACTTCCTTCATCGTCTAAATCGCCTTTATCAATATATTCAGTGCCAGTTGGCGTTGATTTATAAAGCAAGGCAAATTTGAAATCCTTTGCTGGAAAAAAGGTTCCCGAGACTGCGTTTTGGCTAAAAACTAAAAACGGAAAAACAATCAATAAAAGCGTGAAATTTCGCATAGTTAAAAATTAAAAACCACAAGTTAATCGAAATACTAAATCTATCGAAAATTAATTGATTTATTAATTAAAATCGAGACGCACACCGTTTTTTGACAAAACAATAAACTCTATAAATCTAGATTGAAAAACCTTGAAAGTGTCGACTTCCATTTGAAAATTCAATGAATTTAATTCAAATTCAGGGGCTTACAACCGATTTTATCTTAAATAAAACACAATAAAGACCACTTTTAGTAAAAATTAATGGTAACTTGGTAACACCTTCTCCTCTAAATGAAATTTTATGACTGCAAATAACGCGAGTTTTTTTGTGGTAGGTATTGGTGCGTCCGCTGGAGGTCTCGATGCAATCCAAAAATTATTTGACCATCTCCCTGATGATACGGGTATGGCATTTGTTATCATTCAACACCTATCTCCCGATTTCAAAAGTTTAATGCCAGAATTGCTAAGTAAGCATACTGAGATGCCAATTTACAAAGCAAGGGATAAGCAAATCATTAAGCCAAACTGTATTTACCTAAATCAACGAAGTAAAAATTTACACCTTAAGGGTAATAAGCTTTTATTATTAGATAAAGCACCAAAGCATAATCTTAATCTGCCAATAGATATTTTTTTCCACACCTTAGGTGAGGAATATAAGGAGAACGCTGTTGGCATCATACTTTCTGGTACTGGTTCTGATGGTTCAAGAGGCATAAAAACTATTAAAGAACAGGGTGGAACTATTATCGTTCAAAATCCCAAGACCTGTCAATTTGATGGAATGCCCAACTCTGCCCTTATGACCAATACGGTTGACCATGTTCTAGAACTTAAAGAGATGGCGCAGGTACTTACCAGTTTTCCTGACGGAAAATCGTTATTGGTAGAAAATTATATAAAAGAACGTTCCAACGATGATATGGTGAAGGAGACTCTTACCATTATATATACGTTCTGTAATATTGATTTTCGAGAGTATAAAAGAAATACCATACTCCGAAGGCTTGAAAAGCGAATGCAAATTAACAACATTGAATATTTGTCTAACTACATTTCATTTTTGAGCGGTAATGATGAGGAAAAGAATGCGCTTAAAGATGATTTTTTAATTGGTGTTACTAAATTTTTCAGGGATTCAGAGGGTTTTGAAGCTTTAAAGAAGGAAGTTATACCGGCTATATGTAAGTCAAAAAGTCAAGGTGACACAGCAAGAGTTTGGATTCCTGGGTGCTCAACGGGTGAAGAGGCGTACTCCATAGCAATTTTAATTGATGACTATATTCGAATTAATAGACTTAATATAGATTTCAAGATTTTTGCGACTGATATCGATTCTCGAGCTCTTGCCATTGCTGGACTAGGCCAGTATGATGTTAATGCAATTGATGAGATTGAAAAGGGTTATCTAGAACACTATTTTATAAAATCTAACGAGAAAATAACTGCCTCTAAGCGCTTGAGGGAGAAAATAGTATTTTCAAATCATAACTTGATTTGTGATCCTCCATTTATAAAACTTGATTTGATTTCATGTAGAAATCTTCTCATTTATTTAGAGAATAAAATTCAGAAAAAAGCGCTGTTTAATTTTCAATTTGCACTCAATAAATTCTCGTTTTTATTTTTGGGCAATAGTGAATCACTGGGCGAAATTTCCAAATATTTCAAAACGATTAATACCAAATGGAAAATTTTTCAGAATATTTCAGATAACAAAATCTTACAATCACAATACACTTTAACAAACCGAACCGATACATTAAATTACGCGACACCAAGTCAACTGCCTTCAGACAGACAGTTAGTCATTAAGGAAAGCTCTGAGACTATATTCCACAAATTTTTAAGTAAAAAATACAGCCCATCTACCATTCTAATAGATAGAGATTACAACATACTTTATATTTCTGGTAATGCTGGAAAAAAATTATTCCACGCAGAGGGGGTTTTCCAAAGAAATCTATTGAAAGTGGTAAGTGCCGAGATTTCGTCTATAATTAGGAGCGGTATACGTCGATTGGAAGCAGAGGGCAAGGATGTTGTAATCAAACAGATATCAACAGAAACGTTTGATGACGAAATGTCCTATGTCTTTGATTTGACCTTTCATAAGCCACATATTAAGGAAATCTCAGACTGCTACCTTTTGGAGTTTGGAGAAGACAAGAAGATTGAAGATGACTCTATTTTTGAGATAAACCGCATAAATATTGAAGAATTCGCGGGTCAAAGACTTGAAGATTTAGAAAGTGAGCTCAAGGAAACCAAAACGAAATTGCAGAATACAGTTGAGCAGCTCGAGAACAGCAATGCAGAGTTGCAATCATCCAACGAGGAATTGATGGCCTCAAATGAAGAACTCCAAAGCACAAATGAAGAACTACAATCGGTAAATGAGGAACTTTACACAGTAAATAGTGAGATGCAGGAAAAAAATAAGGAACTCACAAATTTAAGTAATGACGTAAGTAATTTGATGGACAATACCCAAATTGCAACCTTATTTCTAGACACCGATTTACGCATTAGAAAATTCACACCAGCATTAAAAAAGGTCTTTAATTTATTGGAAGAAGATTTGGGCAGGCCGTTATCTAGTTTCACCTCTAATTTTAGCGAGGTCACAAGATCTACGATTATAAAGGATGTCAAAAAAGTATTAAAAAAGTTCATTACGATAGAAAAACAACTGAATGACGATAATGGTAATTTTTATCTTGAACGAATAAGCCCGTTTATTACAAACGATAAAACCGTTCAGGGAGTGGTCATAACCTTTGACAATATCAATAAGCTTAAGGAAATTGAAGAAGAACTTGAAATTGCGGAGACACGTTACAAAAACCTTTTTGAGAACCTTAGCAACGGTTTATTGCACGCTCGGATTATAGTTGATAAAAAGGGTGTTCCAATAGACTACGAATATATCGACGTTAACCCAGCCTATGAACAACAGATAGGCTTAAAGAACTCAGAGTTGACAGGTCAAAGAATGTCAGATGTACTGCCTTACATAAATGAAGATTCGTCAATCTGGATGCCTAATTTTGGAGAAACAGCACTAACGGGAAAAGAACAGAATATTGAAGACTATGTTTCAAAAACTGGGAATCATTACATAATACGACTGTTCTCCCCGGCAAAAAACGAGTTTGCCGCCTCTTTTGTTAATATATCAGAACTCAAACAAAAAACCATAGAACTAGTCAAAAGTGAGAACGAACTTAAACGAATCCAGAGTATAACTCATGTTGGTAGTTGGTATTTCGATATTGCCACCAATGAGGTCACTTGGACAGAGGAGCTTTATAAAATTTACGGTTTTGACCCTGCTCTCCCCGTTCCAGACTATACTGAGCAAGACAAACTTTTTACAAAAGATAGTTGGAAATTACTCTCACAAGCGGTGGATGAAGCAACTAAGAATGGGACACCTTACGAAATTGAACTTAATATTATAAGGGATAACGGTGAATTTGGCTGGTTGCGCTCAAGGGGAGAGGCCGTATTTGATGACAACAATAATGTTTATGCCTTAAGAGGAGCAGCACAAGATATTACTAAACAAAAGCTCACGGAACAAGCGATAACAAAAGCAAAGCGAGAAGCCGAATTGGCCAACATGCATAAAAATAATTTTTTGGCCAATATGAGTCACGAAATAAGAACGCCCATGAACGGGGTTCTTGGATTCTCACAACTTTTAAAAAATGACGATTTACCTCGTGAAGAACGTCTTAAATATCTTGAAATTATTGACGGGAATTCCAAACAACTGTTAAACCTTATCGACGATATCATTGACGTTTCAAAAATCGAGGCAAACGAAATAAAGATTTCAAAAACGCAGTGCAATATTACATCCCTCATGCGAAATTTGGAAATAAGCTACAACCAACTAAAAATCGCAAAAAATAAGGAGCATATCATTTTTAAACCTGTCATACCAGAACAAAATAGTGATTTATTGGTGGTAACCGATTGTTCAAGATTAGAGCAGGTAATGTCGAATTTATTGAATAATTCCTTGAAGTTTTCCAATAAAGGGACTATTTCTTTTGGCTATGAGATAGAAGATGACAATCTAGCCTTTTTTGTTCAAGATGAAGGTATCGGCATTCAAAAAAGTAAGCAGGCAGAGATATTTGATAGATTCAAGCAAATCAATTACGAAAAGAATGCGAAATACGGCGGTACGGGATTAGGATTGGCTATTTGTAAGGGGATTGTAACTCTGTTAGGAGGAGAAATTACAGTGTCTTCAAGACTTCATAAAGGAACTCGATTTGATTTCTACATACCTTTAAAAACAAATGATAAAATCAAAAAGAAAAATGTTGTCAAAACACCAAAGGATGCAAGCTTTTTAAAAGGGAAGAAAATTCTAATTGCAGAAGATGATTCACTAATACAATTACTATTTAAGGTGGTCATGAAAAAGAGCGGGGCAGAGTTGATATTTGCCAATAATGGAAAAAAGGCGCTGAAGAGTTATAAGAAAAATCCAGATATTGATATCGTACTGTTAGACATTAGAATGCCTGAAATGAATGGTATTGATGCCCTAGAGGAAATTTTAAACGTCAATCCTGATGCGAAGGTAATTATGCAGTCGGCCTACGTTATGGCAGACGAGAAAGAACGATGTTATGAAAAAGGCTGCGCAGATTTTTTACCGAAACCAGTTGTGAAATCAACGTTGTTTGAAACACTCTACAAGTGGTTAAACTGATTGATTCTAAGATGATATTTTAAAGTTTCATTTAGAACGTATACTTTCAATAATCACGGTAAGTAGAATCACGCTACCGCCAAAAATAATGTTCCATTCTGGTATTTCATTTAAAAATAAAAACGCGATAATTATTCCAAACACGGGTTGAGAACTGCCTATAATACTTGCAGTACTAACCTTGAAATGTTTCAGACTATTCACAAACATGGTATGACCTATTGCAGTTGTCACCAACGCTAAAACAAATAAGAATGGAAGCTGGGTTTTAATATTGCTACCATCCATAAAAAACAGTGCTGGCAAAAGAAACAAGGTAAGTATGATTACCTGGTAAAACATCAAAACACTGGCATTATAGGTTTTCGATTTTGATTTCAGCATTAAGTTTCTTGAAGCATATAAAATAGCAGAAAGGACTCCTAAAAGAACCCCTTGTAGTTGTGTGTTTTCAATATCAAATTCTGGCGACAGAATATAGATGCCTATTAAAACCATAAAACCCAATAATACATGAATTAGGTCAAACTTAGTTTTGAAAAATAGCGGTTCTAGGATGGCGGTTATTACAGGGAAGGTAAATAAAGACAGCATCCCAATGGCAACGTTTGAAAGTTTCAATGCGTGGAAGTAGGTAATCCAATGGCCACCCATCAACAGAGCGGCAAGTACAAATGATGCCCCATCCTTGTTGTGGTTTAATTTGAACTTTATCTTCCTAAACCTACCATATAAAAATAGAAACAGTCCTGCTAAGGCACAGCGCCACCAAATTATTACTGGGGTCGGCATATCGATATATTTACCTAGTGCACCAGAGGTACTTATAAAAATAGTGGCTAGGGTTAGAAAAAAGAGATTTTTAGAATGTGTGTTGTTCATATCTCTTTGAGACGCTCAAGTGCTTGATGTACGGTTTTTATGTTTTCAAAAGTAAGCAACAAACGCAGTCCATTTCTAGTTTTCTTCTCCTTCATTTTGCAGTCTTTTGGTCGTTTTTGGATATACTGTAAGACTTTAGAGAATGAATCGCTTTGATAAAACTTACTGTTTTGATCATTGATAAAATAACCAATAAATCGATTTTGTTTCAACACAACTTTTTCCAATCCGATATTGGCCGCAATCCATTTTAATCTCACGCTGTCAAAAAGGTCCTCAACTTGACTGGGCATTTCTCCAAAGCGGTCAATGATTTCATTTCCAAATTTTGAGAGTTCCTCTTCGGTTTTGAGGTCATTGAGTTTAGTGTATAAATTGAGTCTTTCAGTAATATTATTTACGTAATCATCTGGGAAGAGCAATTCAAAGTCGGTATCTATTGTGATATCCTTTACGTATTCCCTGTCCTTAGCATCTTCTTCGTATAAATCTGAAAACTCATTATCCTTGAGTTCCTCAATGGCCTCATTTAAGATTTTTTGATAGGTATCAAAACCAATTTCATTGATAAAACCGCTCTGCTCACCTCCAAGAAGGTCTCCAGCACCTCGAATTTCCAAATCTTTCATGGCGATGTTAAAACCACTTCCCAGTTCGGTAAACTGTTCTAGCGCCGTGATTCGTTTTCTGGCATCGTTGGTCATTGCGGAGTATTCAGGTGTTATAAAATAGCAGAAGGCTTTTTTATTACTTCGTCCTACCCGTCCGCGCATTTGGTGCAAATCACTAAGACCAAAATTATTCGCATTGTTTATAAAAATAGTATTGGCATTTGGGACATCAAGTCCACTCTCTACTATCGTGGTGCTAACCAACACGTCAAATTCCCCGTTGATAAAAGACAACATTAATTCTTCCAGTTTCTTGCCTTCCATCTGTCCGTGGCCAATCGCAACCTTGGCATCTGGAACTAAACGTTGAACAAGTCCTGCCACCTCCTTTATATTTTCGATACGGTTATGGATAAAGAAAATTTGACCACCTCTTTGTATTTCGTAGGAAACGGCATCCCTGATGGTTTCTTCATTAAAACGTATCACATGGCTTTCAATTGGATAGCGGTTGGGAGGCGGTGTGGTTATGACCGATAAATCCCTGGCTGCCATCAAGCTGAACTGCAGTGTTCTAGGAATAGGCGTGGCGGTCAAGGTTAATACGTCGACATTCTCCTTGATGGATTTTAATTTTTCCTTTACCGCAACCCCAAATTTTTGCTCTTCATCAACAATTAATAGACCAAGGTCCTTAAACTTTACATTTTTATTGACCAGCTGATGGGTGCCAATTAGAATATCTACATGTCCCTTTTCCAACTTTTCAAGGGTTTCGCGCTTTTCTTTGGCAGTTCTAAAACGGTTGAGGTAATCAACGGTTAATGGAAAATCCTTAAGACGTTCCTTAAAGGTGCGGCTATGCTGATATGCCAAAATGGTTGTTGGAACTAATACTGCCACCTGCTTACCATTATCAACTGCTTTAAAGGCTGCCCTAATGGCAACTTCGGTTTTACCGAAACCAACATCACCGCAAATCAAACGGTCCATTGGGCGTTCAGATTCCATGTCGGCCTTGACATCTGCGGTTGAAGACACCTGGTCTGGAGTATCCTCGTAAATAAACGAGGCTTCCAATTCGTGCTGAAGGGTACTATCAGGTTTGTACTGATAGCCTTTTTTCAGTTTACGTTTGGCATAGACTTGAATAAGATTGAAGGCAATTTCCTTGACCTTACTCTTTGTTTTCTGCTTTAAGGTTTTCCAAGCCTTACTGCCCAATTTGTAAATTTTGGGTGGCTTACCATCCTTTCCGTTAAATTTTGAAATTTTATGGAGCGAGTGGATGCTGAGATACAAAATATCCCTTTCGCCATAAATTAATTTAATCGCCTCTTGGGTATTGCCCTCAACATCTATTTTTTGCAGCCCACCAAATTTGCCGATACCGTGGTCAATGTGGGTCACATAATCGCCAATTTCGAGATTATTCAGCTCCTTCAAGGTAATGGCCTGCTTTTTAGCGTAGCCGTTTTTGAGCTGAAATTTATGGTAGCGTTCAAAAATTTGATGGTCGGTATAACAAGTGATTTTCTGGTCGTGGTCTATGAAACCCTGATACAATGAAAGCACGATGGTTTGATAATGTACTTGTTGCTCAATATTGAAATCGGCATCCTCAAAAATATCGTGAAAGCGTTTGGCCTGTTGCTCGCTGGTACAGGCGATATAATTGGTGTAACCGTCTTGGTGGTGTTCCTTTAGATTTTCAATTAAGAGATTAAATTGTTTATTAAAGGCAGGTTGTGGTGTAGTATTGAATTGGAACGTCTTTCTGGATGGCATCTCGACTGAGTCTATCTTGAGCGAAGTCGAAAGGCTCGATGAGACAGAAAAATGGGAACTAGAACCAAACTCCACCAAGAAAAAATCCAATAACTGTTTTTCTAAGATTTCAGAATTGCAGAATAGTTCTTCGGGTTCTGGGCGTTTTAATTCGGAAGATAAATTTTTAAAGGCGTCCTCCGCTTTCTTGAAGAAATCATCAATTCTGTCAAAAATCAATTTGGTATCCTTGGCAAAAACCACAGTTTTTTGGGCAATATATTTTAGGAAACTTTGACGGCTTTCCTCTAGAAATTTATTGGCCACATTGGGAATGATACCAATTTTTTTAATCTGCTCGTTAGATAATTGTGTCTCAACATCAAAGGTGCGAATACTATCAATTTCATCGCCAAAAAATTCGATTCGGTAGGGTTGATCGTGCGAAAAAGAAAATACATCAAGAATACCACCACGTACTGAAAATTCGCCCGGTTCGGTAACAAAGTCAACTCGTTTAAACTTGTATTCGAAAAGGACCTCGTTTACAAAATCAATCGAAAGTTCATCCCCTACGGAAATTTTAAGTGTGTTTTTTTCGAGTTCACGGCGTGTGACCACTTTTTCAAAAAGCGCATCGGGGTAGGTGACGATAATCGCTGGCTTTTTTCGTGAGTTGATTCGATTGAGAACCTCAGCTCTTAATAGCACATTGGCGTTATCAGTTTCTTCTCCCGACGCTTCGGGATCATAAGGCCTGCGGTAACTGCCGGGGTAAAATAGAACGTCGTTTTCATTAAGTAAAACCTCAAGGTCGTTGAGATAGAATGCAGCTTCTTCCTTGTCATTGAAGATTAAAAGGAAAGGCTTTTCGGTGGTTTTAAAAATTTCAGTGATAACGAACGACAGCGATGAGCCTACGAGACCTTTCAGGTGCAGTTTCGGTTGCGATTCTAGTGCGTTATCAAAAGTTTGGGCAATAGTATTTTGCAGATTTTGCGTTTGCAAAGCCTGTGCGTAGGTGTTTGAGAGCTTCGTTTTATTCAAGTTTGAATGGTTTACGAATGGTTTTCAATCCAATATTTTAATGCTTGCAAATATAGATGTTTTGAACAACGCAGGCCTTGTAGATACGTCAAATAAAATTATCTTTGCGCGACTAAAAAAAATTACCCATTATGTCTTTTTCAAAATTATTTGATAGCGGATTTAGAAAACGAAACCAAAACCACTTTGCCTCTATCGTAAGGGTAGCAATGAATGATGGTGTTATTACCGACGATGAACGACAGTTTCTGGATCGTTTGGCAAAACGATTGGATATAAGTGCAAATAATTACAAAGCGATTTTAAAGAATTATAACTCTCACCCCATAAATCCACCAACCTCATATGACAGACGCTTGGAGCGGCTTTACGATTTAGCACGAATGGTCTACGTTGATGACATTACCGACCCAGAACAGCATAAGCTATTACAGAAAATAGGAGTCGGTCTCGGGTTCTCGGCAAAAAATGTAAAGTACATTGTTGATAAGTCACTTTCGGTGATTGATGAGGATGTGGACTTAGACACTTTTGTCGAGGAAATGAAGAATATGAATCATTAATAGAAAAACGCAAACCAATTTAGGATTTGTGATTTTTATTCAATGTGTAGCCCAGTTGCCGCTGGGCTTTTTCTATTGTGTGAATTGGGCATCAAATCTACCCTCGCTTATTTCGTAAATTTCGTTTGTAACAGGGTCTTCAATTGTAAACTCGAATATCGCAGAAACAACATTTGGATTAGTTGTTAATTGAGTAAATGTTATAAATCCGTCGTTTGATGAGTTTGTAGAACCTTCTTGTTGCAATATGTTAAAGTCTAAGAGAGCGTAAAATTCATTGTCTACTCTTAAATTTAATGGTATTGGCGTATTGGGTTCTATTTCTTTTTGTAATGAGCCAATTGCAATAGCTCTGAGTTTTCCAACACTACCCTCAGCCTGAATCCCGAAAAAATATTCACCATTGACGAATTGATAAAAGCAATTAAAAGAACCAGAATTGTCTACAAAAGGCTCACCGTTAACGAGACAACCAAAGGTGCCAGCACCGGTTTGTGTCGCGGGTGGTAGACATTCTATACCTTGGCAGTTATTGTCGTCATCGTTATCGCAGGCAATTAAGACCAAGCACATTAAGAAAACCATCAATAAGATTCCGTATCGCGCTCGTACCTCTCTTGTAAGGAATGACAGCTTGGTTTTATTTATAAGTTTCATTAGCAATGAAATTATAATTTAAATTGAAGATATAAATTTAAGCCATGGGTTGCGTGAGATTTTCTAATTCAGCCTAAAATCAAAACCAAGATAAACTTGTGCCATCGAAATTTAATCGAAATTTGCTAAAGGCTAAAGGCTAAAGGCTAAAGGCTAAAGGCCAAAGGCTAAAGGCCAACAGCTAAAAGCTAACGGCCATCAGCCGCTACGTATTCAATACCCGCGCATTTCGCATAAACTCTTCAGCTTTGGCTACCATATTTTTACTTCCGCAGATAAAAGGTACCCGTTGGTGCAGTTCGGTGGGTTCAATATCCATAATACGTCTAAATCCGTCACTGGCTTTGCCATCGGCTTGTTCGGCCAAAAAAGCCATGGGGTTACATTCGTAGAGTAAACGTAATTTCCCCTCGTAGGTTTTTGAGCTTTTTGGATACATGTAGATGCCGCCTTTTATCATATTACGGTGAAAATCTGAGACCAATGACCCGATGTAGCGGCTGGTGTAAGGGCGGTCGCCTTCCTCTTCCTGGCAGTATTTGATATAATTTTTAATGCCTTGTGGAAAGTGGATATAGTTCCCTTCGTTGACGCTGTAGATTTTTCCATCGGCGGGAAACTTCATATTGGGGTGGGACAGATAAAAAGTGCCAATCGCAGGATTTAGGGTAAAGCCATTCACACCGTGCCCCGTGGTGTAAACAATCATGGTTGAGGTGCCGTAAACAATGTAACCTGCTGCCACTTGTTTGCTTCCCTTTTGCAAAAAATCCTCAATGGTCACCGGCGTACCGACTGGCGTGACTCGTCTATAAATCGAAAAAATAGTTCCTACTGAAACATTCACATCTATATTTGAAGACCCGTCCAAAGGATCAATAAGTACAATGTATTTATTTTGGTGATTTTCGTCCTGACTGTTAATGGCCATAAAATCATCTTCCTCCTCACTAGCAATGCCACAAACGATATTTCGTCTGGTCAAGGTATTGATGAATTTTTCATTGGCATAAACATCCAATTTCTGTTGGTCTTCCCCCTGTATATTGGTATCGCCCGCTGCACCAACAATATCTACTAAGCCAGCTTTGTTTACCTCGTGGTTAACTACTTTTGCGGCCAAGCGGATGGAATTTATAAGTCTTGAAAGCTCACCTGAGGAATATTTAAAGGCTTCTTGGTTTTCAATGATAAATTCTCCTAAAGTCTGGATTTTTTTGGTCATTACAATGACAGTTTCTTGATGTTAAAGTTCTGCAAATATCCAAATTTTCAGGTCAACTACAACGATTTCGTCCAAGAATTAGCAAATGCATTTTTTAGATTGGATTATATTTGGACAAATTCATAAAATGGCAATTAAAATAAGAAAAGCGCAACCTGAGGATATGCACAAGGTGCTCGAATTGATTCAGGAATTAGCCGAATTTGAAAAAGAACCTAACGCGGTTGAGGTTGAGGTTTCAGATTTGATAAACGCAGGTTTTGGTGATAATCCCAAGTTTGAATGTTTTGTGGCCGAAGACCAATCTCAAATTATTGGAATAGCTTTGGTGTATTATCGTTTTTCAACTTGGAAGGGTAATGTACTTCACCTTGAAGATTTGATTGTGAGTCAAAAACATCGTGGTCAAGGCATTGGTACATTGCTTTTAGATGAAGTGGTTAAATTTGGTCATGAGCAAGGTGTAAAACGTGTTAGCTGGGAAGTATTGGATTGGAACGAACCTGCCATAAAATTTTATGAAAGCAAGGGTGCTGATGTTAAACGAGATTGGGATGTGGTGCATTTAAGTGAGCAGGGGATTGTAAATTATATAGAAAGGATTATCTAGGTATTCAAATCGTTAGAAGATGGATTTGTCTTGCCATCAAATAATTGATGAGATTCTGAATCAAGTTCAGAATGACAGTTCTAATTGTTTTTTTATACTTTGAACTAAAATAAGATTACGCCTAATAGGCGCGTATAATAATAAAGATAATCGTTTTACGATTACAAAATAGATATTCCCCTCCACGGATAGGGTAATAAATAAGAGATACCTGTTTTCACGGGTAATGAATAAGACATTCCCCCGCTATGGTGGATAAATAAATAAGATATTCCCGCTTACGCGGGAAGTGAACATGAGAATATTCAAATTTGGAGGCGCATCGGTCAAGAATGGCGATGGCGTAAGAAACTTAAAAAGAGTTCTAGAAATAGTTGGTCACCAGGAGACGCTAGTGGTTATTTCGGCAATGGGAAAAACTACCAATGCCATGGAAGTGGTCATCAAGAATTATTTTGAGAATAAGACCGAGCTTAACAACGCCATAAATGAGGTTAAATTATTTCACGAGGGGATAATGACCGACCTTTTTGGCAATATGCAACACCCTGTGTTCATAAAGGTAAAGACGCTTTTTGATGAGTTGGAAGGTTTTTTAGGCCGAAATAAATCACCCGATTATAATTTTGTTTACGATCAAATTATTGGATTTGGTGAATTGCTTTCTACAACTATTGTGAGTTCCTATCTAAGCGAAAACGGATTGAAAAACGCCTGGTTGGATGTTAGGGAATATATCAAAACCGATGATTATTACCGTCGCGCCAATGTAGACTGGGAGCAAACCCAGACCTTGATTCGCAAAAATGTCAACAACGCCGTCCTTAACATTACCCAAGGGTTCTTGGGAAGTCAGGCTAACGGCTTTACCACGACCTTAGGCCGCGAGGGTAGTGACTACACTGCGGCAATCTTTGCCTATTGCCTCAACGCCGAAAGCGTTACCATTTGGAAAGATGTCCCCGGAGTTTTAAATGCCGACCCACGCTATTTTGAGAACGCGCAACTACTGAATTCCATTTCATACCGCGAAGCGATTGAGCTTGCGTTTTACGGAGCTTCGGTTATCCACCCCAAAACTTTGCAACCGCTTCAGCAAAAGGAAATTCCATTACACGTCAAATCGTTTTTGAATCCTGAAAATGATGGAACCGTTGTGGGAAAAGGTAAAGGTATTGAGCCGAATGTACCATGTTTCATTCTTAAAAATAATCAGGTTTTGGTAAGTTTATCTTCCCTTGATTTCTCTTATATAGTTGAAGAAAATGTTAGTGAGATTTTCAAATTGCTCCATTACTATAAAATGAAAGTGGACGTGATTCAAAATTCGGCTATTAGCTTTTCAGTATGTTTTGAGAACAGTTATGGAAACTTGGAAAAGCTCATTCAACATTTAAAGGCAAAATTCAAAGTGACACATTTTGAAAATGTGAACCTCTATACCATTAGACATTATAACCAAGACGCTATTTTGGCAATAGAAAAAGGGAAAGAAATACTGCTTAAGCAGCTCACTCGGGAGACCATGCAGATTGTTTCAAAATAAATCTTAACAGGATTTAGTAAATTTACCGATATGACCAAGCAAAAAGATACCGGACTAGTCACCGCTAAAGAAGTAGCATCTGCTATTCATGCGGATAAGTACGGCTTTCTTGGTACCTTCTTTGGCTGGTCTTTAATGAAAATCCTAAAGATTTCAACCTTAAACAAAATCTACAAGCGCAATAAGCATTTGAGTAATGGTGAATTTTTGGATGCACTTCTGGATGATTTTCAAATTAAGTTTGAAATCCCTGAAGAAGATTTAAAACGGCTTCCCAAAGAAGGCGCATTTATAACCGTTTCCAATCATCCCCTTGGTGGAATTGATGGTATCCTGCTTCTAAAATTAATGGTCGAACAACGCGCCGATTTCAAAATCATCGCCAATTTTTTATTGCATCGCATTGAGCCTTTAAAGCCATACATCATGCCGGTAAATCCCTTTGAGGATAGAAAGGATGTAAAATCAAGCGTAGCAGGTTTTAAAAATGCCATAAAGCATTTACGGGATGGTTGCCCATTGGGAATCTTTCCCGCTGGTGAAGTTTCTACTTACAAGGACGGCAAGTTGGTAATTGATAAACCATGGGAAGATGCCGCCATGAAACTGATACAAAAGGCTGAGGTGCCCGTGGTACCAATTTATTTTCATGCAAAAAATAGCAAGTTATTTTATAAACTATCAAAAATTAGTGATACGCTGAGAACGGCCAAATTACCATCAGAATTGTTAACCCAAAAAAAACGAACCATTAAGGTTAGAATTGGTAAGCCCATTTCGGTTTCCGACCAAAAGGAACACGAATCCCTTAGCGATTTTTCTGAGTTTGTCAGGAAGAAAACCTATATGCTTTCCAATAGTTTTGATGATAAAGAGAAATTATTGGGCAACCTTACTTCTAATCTCAAAGTGTCTAAATCCATAAAACCACCGAAAAAAATTATTACTCCAGTTAGTAATGAAGCCATGGAAGACGAAATAGTGTCTTTAAGGGAAAATGACAAAAGATTATTGGAAAGTAAGAATTATGAGGTGTTTTTATCAGACCCTAAATCCATACCAAATATATTAAGAGAAATAGGTCGTTTACGGGAAATCACTTTTAGAGCAGTTGGGGAAGGGACAAATGAATCGATTGATTTAGACAAATTTGATAATTATTACCACCACATGTTTTTATGGGATAACCAAGCCCAAAAAATTGCAGGTGCCTATCGCATGGGGCTTGGGTCCAAGATATTCGCAGCCCATGGCATTGACGGGTTTTACCTTCAGGATTTGTTCCGTTTTGAACCCGAGCTTTATAAGATGATGAGCGAGTCTATTGAGATGGGCCGAGCGTTTATAACTGGAGAATATCAGCAGAAACCCATGCCACTTTTCCTGTTGTGGAAAGGTATTGTACACACCACACTGCGTTACCCAGAACATAAATACCTCATTGGCGGCGTAACCATTAGCGACCAGTTTACCAACTTCTCAAAGTCCCTGATGATTGAGTTTATGAAATCCAATTATTACGACCCCTATGTCGCTCAATACGTTAGACCGAAAAAGGAATTTAAGGTCAAATTGAAAGACGCCGATAAAGATTTTGTTTTTGATGAAACCGAGGCCGACTTGGTGAAATTTGATAAAATAATCGATGAGTTAGAGCCTGGTGCACTTAGACTTCCAGTACTCATCAAAAAATACATTAAGCAGAACGCAAAGGTGGTTGCCTTTAATGTTGACCCGCTTTTTAATAACGCCGTTGACGGTTTAATGTACATCAGGATTGCCGACCTGCCCGAAAGTACAGTTAAGCCCGTGATGGAGGAGTTTCAGGCCGAGTTGGAACGAAAGTTTTTTAATGGGAAACAGGATGCGTAACATTCATTTTATATTGATTTTTTTATTTGCTGAATTTTGTTTTTCCCAGACCATTAAAGGTATTGTAAGGGATTTGAATACTAATCAGCCCATTGAGAGTGCATCAATTTATTTTGACCAAACTACCATAGGAACCTCTACTGATAACGAAGGGAAGTTCGAGATTGTTAAAAATGAAAATGTAAATACCCCTCTGGTTATTTCGTTTTTAGGATACGAGAAGGTGCGAATTGAACAATACGATAGTGCAAGCTACTATAAAATTTATTTGGAAGAGGCAGAAAACGAATTAGATCAAGTGGTCATAAGTGTTGATGAGGGTATGAGTAGGGAAAGAAAGTTGGCTGAATTTAAACGCGAGTTTTTAGGTGCGACAAAAAACGGTGAATCCTGTGAAATATTAAATGAAGATGACCTCATTCTGAGATTTAATAAAAAAACCAAAACTTTGATTGCAGACGCCTATCAATCATTACGAATAAAGAATGAAAAATTGGGTTATTCCATTACCTATGACATTGGTGAATTTCAAATCGATTATGCTTATGTCAACATTGAAAGCGAAACCTATAATGTGCGAAATGTCTATTATGAAGGCACCTCATTTTACGAATCGATATTAGATGTTGACAAAAAGACCAACAAAAAGCGGGATGAAGTCTATAAAGGCTCGATTTTACATTTTATGAGAGCTCTAAAGGATGAAAAACTAGGGGATAGGGGTTACCAGGTGTTTAGTCGCGGCTTTATCGTTCAGCCGGACAAATATATTCAAGTTCGCCCTTCAATTGATTCCTCTTTGGTAGATGTTAGGTTGAGATTACCTTTATCGGTTTTGTACGACAATGAATATCAAACAGACCTAAAACCAAAATTTATCAACACCTCGAGAATTTCCACCAGAAAGCCATTGTTTAAAATTGGCGATACGATTAATTTGGCTAAAATTCGGGCTTTAAAAATAACCGACACGATTTCGATAAAATCAAGGAGTGCTCAAAACAGTTATTACAATACATTTATACGAATCGATAACTTCGGAAATTTTGGCCCGCCCTCAGCATTTTCATTTTCTGGATATATGGGGACTTTGCGTATAGGTGATACGCTTCCTCTTGATTATAAATTAAATCAAACCAATACCGAATAAAATTTTAAGAGCTAATTCAGGTATTTATAAACCCTTGAACCAATCCTGAAATTTATCGCCAAGCAAAAATACAGGTTTCATTTCGCCATTAAGTGAAGAAATCAAGCTCATTATCCACATGACTAAAGCAAGAATCCATCCAATAAGATTAACGAATGGGATTATAGATAAAACAAGGGCCAAAAGAATAATACCTAAGACCTGTCTTATATAAAAAGAGCCAAATTCAGTTTTATTGCTGCTGTTCATCACTAACGCGATTATCCAACCAATCAATGTGATATGGGCAATAATTGCCACATTTTTGCCATCACTAAAGGCTTTTTCGGCATCCCTTGAAAATTCATCGGCAGTACGTTTAGCATTATCCGAAAATTCCTTGGTTTTTTCTTTGGCATCTTCGGTAAACTCTTTGGTAGAGCTACTAATTTTCTTTCCTACGTTTTGTGCCGATTCCTTTGCATCATCGAGCATTTCGTTTAAATCGTCGCTTAAATTTTTAGAATCTTCTGACATGACAATAATTAATTGGTTAGTGGGCTAAATGTAATAAAAATTAGAATACGAATTAGTTAAAAGCACTATCCACCGGTTCCCACAATTCAATTTTATTTCCATCGTTATCCATGATATAACCAAACTTTCCATAATCAAACTCCTGAATATCACCGATTATCTCAACACCCTCCTTCTTTAACGTTTCCAATAATTCGGTAAGATTCTCCACGCGATAGTTAAACATAAAGTCTTTTTTAGAGGGTTGATAGTAGTTAGTGTCTTTTTTAAATGGACTCCACTGCGTTGAGCAATCGTTGCCATCTTGGTCTTTCCACCAAAACGTGCAGCCATATTCATCTGTATTGAAACCAAGGTGTTTTCTGTACCAGTCTTTTGTAGCCTGTGGGTCTGTGGTTTTGAAAAAAAGACCACCGATTCCCGTTACTCTTTTTTTGGTCATAGTTTGTCGCTTTTTATGATTTGCCTTTGGTTTTTTGTTAAGTGATAAACTTACTTTTTCTATTTCTTAATCGCTTTCTCGTAAATAGAAATCCATTCGTTGCAACTAATTTTAGAAGTTAGTTCACCAATCAAATCAAAAGGGATATCCTCCAAATACTTAAAACGAATACAGCTTTTACCCATATCCAATTTCCGCTTTGCGTGATTTGGGTATTCAGCAACAAACCAATCATGAAGTTCTTTTTTGGCATAAATGCCACTGTGATAAAGATTAATGGAGTTCTTCTGGGAAGCAAAACTCATAAAGGGAAGTGGGGTTTTTGGGTCGCAGTGATAGCCATCGGGATACAACGAATGTGGCACATAATACCCAATCATTTTATAAATCATGCCCTCTTCAAAGCCTTTGGGCAAGTTTTTATTTATAATATTCCGAAATTTACTTAACGCTTCGCGTCTCTCCTCTGGCACTTGTTCTATATACGCTTGGGGGGAAGTTGCTTCGTATTGCATAGGTAAAACTGTTTATTTTTTTTGTAGCACTAAAGCTGAAATGAGAGAAATTATAAAACCAATTAGAAAGACGGTCACGAACATTATAAACGCCATAAAATACGACCCGCTGTAAAGCTCCATTTGTGCCTTTAGTTCCTCCTTTTTCGTTTCGAGCTCGGCACCTGTAAAGTTGGACTCGAGATTCTCAACAGATTTGGCGAAAAACTCTGTCCTGAAATCTGGATTGATTACTGAAGTATATAAATAATCGACGATAGCGATGCCGAGGCCTACAATTGTAGAAATTAAAACACCTATAATTAATGCCTTAACGAAACTCACGCTACCATTATTAATTTCATTTCGATAGTGTTTTATCCCAAAATAAACAAACGAAAGCGATACAAAAATCGTTAAATAGCCAATGATTTCCTGGGTGGAAAAATCTAAGTTTTTGCCAAGAGTAAGCGCCAAAAGAAAAACTATAGCCCCTGTTAAGAAACCATAACCTCCATATTTTAGAATACTTGTTTTCATGATTCTATACGTGTTGGTCAATAAGAATGGTATTGCCATCTGGATCGGTGCATACAATACTTGCGGGGCCAACAGTATCACCATCTGCCTCTTGGTCTAACTTAATATTATTTGCTTTAAGATGTTCTTGGATTGTTCTTACATCATCAAAGCTATCCAATGTACTTGCATTTTGGTCCCAGCCTGGATTAAAGGTGAGTATGTTGTTTTCAAACATCCCTTGGAAAAGACCAACGAGGGCATCTCCATTTTTCATGATTAGATAGTTGTTCTCTAGTTGACCCGCGAATACTTCAAATCCAAGCGTTTCGTAAAATCCTTTCGATTTGTTAATGTCTTTTACATTTAGACTTACTGAAAATGCTCCTAATTTCATAATTGTATTTTGGTTTGATTAATAATGACAAAACTATGTATCACGCTATTTTATGGCCTCATACTAAAGTACCAAAATGGTCATACTTAAGTCTAAAAGTAGGGAATATTTCCTTTTTAAATGATATTCAGTTCTCTGGCAATTTGAATGGCTTGCGTGCGGCGCTTAGCATTTAACTTTAGAAAAATGCTGGAGACATGGGATTTAACTGTGCTTTCAGATAAAAAAAGTTTCTCGCCAATTTCTTTGTTTGAAAGACCTGCCTCTATGCCTTTTAGTACTTCATATTCTCTATTTGTTATCTCTAAGGATTCTAGCTTTTTTGAATCAATTTCGTTTGATAATTCTTTGATTTGTTGCGTTTTTTTCCTCCTAACGAAAAGGCCAATAAAAAAGAAAAGTATAGCAATGATTGAAATGGCAATTTCTAAGGTCCAGTCTCCAGAAATCAAGGAATATTTACTTAATTGAAACAATAGTAAAAAGCAAAAAATAAGTAGGGCAAAAACCAGTACCGTTTTCTTCATATTTAAATTTAGCAAAATTCTTTCTTGATTTTGTCAACAATGGTTTGGGCCAGTTTTTCATTACTTTCAAATGTCCAACCTGCCACATGTGGCGTTAGAATGACGTTAGATGCACGTATTAGATATTGAAATGCTTCTGGCATTTCAATGCCAATAGAATCATTATGCGATTTAAATAAATTCTCAAACGAGGACTTTTCATACTCCAAAACGTCTAATCCAGCACCTAGAATCTTACCAGATTTCAAAGCCGAAACTAGGTCTTTTGTATTGACACTTTTACCCCGAGCCGTATTGATAAACCAAAACGGATTCTCAAAACTGTCAATGAATTTTTGATTGACTAAATTTTTGGTAAGATTGGTTTCTGGCGTGTGAAGACTGAGAACATTAGCTTTCTTCTGTAATTCATTTAACGAAACCTGTTTTGCATTGTCATCTGCAATCCCATCTTTTATATCGTAGCATAAGACCTCCACATCAAAACCTCGCAATTTTTTTGCAAAGGATTTTCCCATATTCCCATAGCCAATAAGGCCAATCGTTTTCCCGTCCAGTTCGTAACCTCGGTTTTCTTCACGCCGCCATTGACCACTTCTAACTTCTTTATCGGCCTGGTTCAATTTGTTTAAAAGCGACAATAGCATTCCAAGCGCATGTTCCCCAACAGCGTTTCGGTTTCCTTCGGGTGCAGCAATCAGTTTAATCCCTTTTTTTTCAGCGTAGTCACAATCTATATTTTCCAGACCAGCGCCAACGCGCCCGATAAATTTTAATTTTGTTGCTGCATCAAGAAACTCCCGGTCAATTTTAAATCGACTCCTAATGATAATGCCGTCGTAATCTGAGATGTTGTTTTCAATGACTTTTTTTGAAGATTCGTAATCCTCATGATTTGTAAAACCAAGGCGTCCTAATTGATTTAGAAGTAAAGGATGGTTTGTGTCTAGGTGGAGGATTTTCATTCGTATTGGTAAAGTTCTAAACAGGCGATTGACTCAAATTCTGAGTCAAGGCAAAATTTGGAGTTGATTTCAGCATTTTTATTGAGCAATTCGGCAATAAATCGGGTTGTTAAATTACCTGTCTTAAGCCAAATTATTTTCGGTGGGTGCCCATTAATGTATGCTATATCAGCAAAATCAGCATCAAAAGTCACAATTGTATAACCTTTTGCTTTTGCAAAATTCCAAATGCCGTTATCCGTATTATTTTCTAGGCCTAATTCTCTTACTTGACTTGAGTTTTCAAAATTTTCACTCAATAGTTTTATTATGCGAAAAGAGATATTTTGGTCAAAGAGTAGCTTCATCAGGCTACGCGAATTCTATTCTCACGATGTGCAGCGAATGCGAGACAGGCATTAATTTTTTCTATGGAAAGCTCTGGAAAATCTTCAAGGATTTCAGATTTGGTCATTCCATTTGAAAGCCAATTCAAAACCTCATAAACCGAAATTCTTGTACCAAGAATTATTGGTTTTCCAAAGCGTATATTCTGATTTATGCCAATATGGTCTCTATAATTCATATTTAAATATAATGATTTAAATAACTATGTAAAAGTTACGAATTATTAAAGGATCTGTAAATTTCGATATTCAACACCCAAGGTCTAAAATCTTAGCTCTAACTTATTTGGTTTTAGCCTTCCTGCCCCCGTCTTATGTCTTTCCATTTAAAACCCAATAATAACTCCCGAAATCACAAAAAACAAGTAAATCCCCAAGATGTCATTACTGGTCGTGATAAATGGACCTGTAGCTATTGCCGGGTCAATGCCTCGCTTATCCAGTATTATTGGTACAAAGGTGCCTACTAAAGCCGCAACTACAATAACGCTCATCATGGAAATAGCAATGGCGAAACTTTCGGTGGTGTTTTGACTAATTAAAAACCCAAATAATACAACCAACATTGCCAAGGCAAAGCCATTTATGAGGCTCAAACTAATTTCCTTGAACAACCTACTTAGAACGCTTCCCTTAACATTGTCATTAGCTAAACCCTGAACAATGATTGCACTACTTTGTACACCCACATTTCCTGCCATTGCTGCGATAAGTGGCGTATAGAAAAAGAGTGAAGGTACGGTGGACATGATTTCCTCATAACCTTTCATAATAAATACACTACCTAAACCACCAAATAGGCCTAATACTAACCATGGTAAACGTGCTTTGGTCAACTCTAGAATACTATCATCTGCCTCAACATCTTGCGAAATACCTGCAGCAAGTTGATAATCTTTATCGGCTTCTTCTCGAATCACGTCAACAATATCATCAATTGTAATCCTGCCCAAAAGTGTTTGGTCATCATCAACCACTGGGATAGCTTCTAAATCGTACTTTGCCATAACCTTGGCAACTTCTTCAGAATCTTCATGAACATTGACCCAATCAACGTTGGAAATATAAATGTCAGAAATCTTTTGGTCACTTTTTGCAACAATTAAATCCTTAAGGGACAGTCTGCCGATTAATTTATTTTGCTTGTCTACAACGTAGATTGAATGCACACGGGTCACTTCCTTGGCCTGGCCCCTAATTCGGCGTAAACATCCAGCAACCGTCCAAGTTTCATATACCTTTACCAACTCTTTTGCCATGAGCCCACCAGCTACATCATCGTCGTAAGCGAGTAGTTCTGTAATTTCATCTCGATGTTCGGTGTCCTCGATTTGGGAAATGACCTCGGCTTGGAGCTCTTCAGAAAGTTCTGCTAAAATATCAGCGGCATCGTCAGTATCAAGTTCTTCAACCTCTTCGGCAATTTCTTTTGCAGAAAGGTTTTTGAGTACCCGCTCCCGATTATCCTCATCCAATTCCATGAGAATATCAGAAGTGGTCTCAGAGTCGAGTAACTTGATGACGTAAACAGCCTCCTCCATATTCAACTCATCAAGGATTTCTGCTATATCGGCATAATGAAAATCATTAAGAAGACCTTTTAAGGATTTGTCATTTTTGGTTTCAACCAAATCCCTAACGGTATCCAATAATTCATCAGTTAGTAAAAATTGGATATTTTCGTTTTCCTCTTGCAAAATTTTGCTCTGATTTTAGTTGTTTTGGTCCTGCTGTATTTTGCTTGTTAAGTCAATAAATTCTGCCACACTTAGCTGCTCTGGGCGTTGCCCAAAGATAGTATTTGCTTTTAAATTATCTGAAAGATTAAAGGTTTTTAAACTATTGCGTATTGTTTTTCGACGTTGCTGAAACGCGGCTTTCACAACCTTGAAAAAAAGCTTCTCATCACAATCTAATGTGAAATTTGCCTTACGTTTTAAGCGCAACACTCCACTGTCTACCTTAGGTGGAGGGTTGAAAACGTTTGGAGGAACGGTAAATAAGTATTCTGCATCATAAAACGCCTGTGTCAAAACAGAAAGTATACCGTAAACCTTGCTACCCTCTTTTGAACAAATCCTAAGGGCGACTTCCTTTTGGAACATGCCAGAAAATTCAGGGACTTGATGGCGCATTTCGAGGGTCTTGAAGACAATTTGTGACGAAATATTATACGGGAAGTTTCCAATAATCGCAAAAGGTTTACCTAGAAAAATCTGATTTAAATCATATTTCAAAAAGTCCTGTTCTATAATTCTACCAGAAAGATTTAGGTAGTTTGCTTGGAGATAGGTTACAGATTCACCATCAATTTCCACGACATAGGTTTGGGTATCTTTCTTTAATAAGTATTTGGTCAATACACCCATTCCTGGACCAATTTCCAAAACAATTTCATATCCCACAAGAGATAGACTATCGGCAATTTGTTTAGCAACGGTTTCATCCTTTAAAAAATGCTGCCCTAAATGTTTTTTTGCCCTGACTTGATGTTGTTCTGCCAACTTGTTTGATATTTTTATGAATTCATATTAATTCTTGGTTATATTAGTCTGTTTTTAATAGCCTATCTGGATTTTCTTATTGCCTTTAGAGCTTCCAAACGTGTCGGTAACCAAAGGCCATAATATAGACAATGTATTTCAAACCCTTTCAAAAATTTCGAATGGTTTTTCTAAATGATAGAACCGATTTTCCTGACGTTACGATGGCCTCAAAAGAAGGCATTCTCGCTGTTGGGGCAGATTTATCACCAGAACGTTTGATTTCGGCTTATGAAAGAGGGATTTTTCCTTGGTTTGAGGACGAAGAACCAATTATTTGGTGGTCTCCCGACCCTAGATTTGTTTTGTTTCCTAATAAGCTTAGGATAACGAAAAGTATGAAACAAATTCTTAATGGTGATAAGTTTAAAATCTCAATTAATCAGGACTTTGAGCAAGTAATAAGCAATTGTTCGATTATTAAACGCGCTGGGCAAAAGGGGACTTGGATTACTAGAAACATGAAATCAGCCTACCTAAAATTGCATGAATTGGGATACGCAAAATCAGTTGAAGTTTGGCAGGATGAACATTTAGTTGGAGGGCTTTATGGGGTTGATTTGAATAATGGTATTTTTTCTGGGGAAAGTATGTTTACTAAAGTCAGTAATGCTAGTAAGTTTGGATTTATCAAATTTATTCAAGACTCCGATTACAAATTAATAGATTGTCAAGTATACACGAGGCACCTTGAGAGTCTTGGGGCTGAGGATATCTCAAGAACGGAGTTCTTGAGTTTTTTATAAAGAAAGATATAATTTAGAAAAAAATCCCAACCTTTCGGTCGGGATTTTTTCTATAATTTAATCATCACTGTCGTCGTCATTGTCATCATTGTCATTGTCATCATTGTCATCATTAAACAATGTCAGTGTGCCGTTATAGGTTCCTGTAATCGATTGACCGCCATCACCAGAGATGTTCCATGATAAGTCATAGTTATTGCCATTGCGCGTAACTTCAAGAGTACCGCTCACAATGTCAATCTCGGTACCTGAACCAGTATTAAAATCATATTCTAAATTGACGTCAGAATCAATGAAGGTAAAATCTCCTGCGGTTTGATTTAATGTATATGTCCCATTTTTTAAGCCATTGGCATCATCAGTCAATAATTCAAAATAAACATTTTCACCTTGACCAGATATATTCTCGCCAGAAATTACATAATCATCAGATATTAATTCTATATCAAAATTATACAAGGGATTATTAGGGTCACTATTAAAAAGGCCGTAATTAATAACTATCCCACCTGCTATAGTAGAACTGTTACCATCAATTACTAAGGAGCCATTACCAACACCAATGGTGATAGTACCATCACCTGGGACTTCTTCGGTATCATCTTCATCACAAGAAAACGAAACAAACGTAATTGCTAATAGCGCAAAAAGGAATTTAATGTTTTTCATATACTTTATATTTTTGTTAGTATACAAGTTTACAATATTTTAAACTAAAAAACAAGTGATAGTCTGTAAAACGGCAGGCAAAATCCGTTACTAAACCCTTAATTATTAAGTGTTTGAATTATACTTTCGTAGTATTTAACCCAACCCTTGAACAAGATGTGATTTTGATTAGCACCTAGGCTTAATTGGATTTCAAATTTAAAATAATCCGCACACGTTTATTAGATTCTAAAGTCTACGGATGTATTGAAAAATAAAATCTCATTTGTTTCAATGTTAATTTCGTCAAGCCTTAGCTCTAAACCAAATTCAAGAATCAATTTTTCTGTCAAAAGGATACCAACGGCAGGTGAGATACGATATTCTATTTCTGGTTTGTTTGGTTTTGAAGCAGTTAGTAAGCCCTCATTGGTAATAACAAGATAAGTTTCGCCAACATCGAGTTTCAATCCTTGAAGTGGTAAATCTATTGCCAAACGGTATCGAAACCTAAAAGCTGTGAAATTCTCAAAAAAACGCTGTTCACTTCTAAAACGATGCCCAAATCTTAGCGTTTTGAAGATGGATTTTCTATTAAATTGCTGCGTTACCCTTATTTCATTACTTGATTCTTCGAACAAGTCCCGATTTCTATACATCAAACCTATGGCAATACTATTTTTTAAATTGAGCTTGTAGCTTGAAAAATGAGCAATTTGAAGTTGACGGGTCACATATCCAAAATCATTATTTTGATTTAGATAGGCCCTCGTACTTAAGTCCCAATTTGTACTGTAAGATTTGCTGAAACTATGTCTAACGGCAAATTCAGTTTCGCTAAATGCTTCTAAAGACTCTTGCGCCTGACTATTAGCAGCTAAAAGTAAAACACCAAGTACTAAATATTTAGTACATGATATATTCATAACTGTTAGGTTTAATGGTTCTTTGACTCAAGTATGTCCCTGAATGGGTAAAGGTCAATTCCTTGAGTTCCCAGATTTTACCAACTTTGAGGGCAACTATAATTTCGTAGTTAGGATTAAGGGTTTTTCGCTTTGAAATTACATTCAGAAGAAAATCCAAGTTAGCTGTTTTCCTATCGTACAAATACTGTTCTTGTATTTTTATGATATCGAACTTTTCAGAATTTTCTTCGAAATAAGCTATAATCCTCGACTGTGATTTCTTCGGTATTTCATTCGTTTTGATTTTAATTTCAATATCCTCAAGCGTCCCCAAACTGTCAAATTCAACACTATACCAATGCTTATTGTATTTGTACTTGGTTTCATAGCTAATTTTATCACCGTCTGTCTCTTTGTAAAAGCGAATGCGCTTAGCATCCTCGGGGATGTTTCGACATAGTTTTTTGGCCTCTACAGGAAAGTCCGCTCTACTTACGCGCTCTTCCTTTTCGTCCTTAGATTGAGCTGAGGCCAAACTTGACGCCAAAGCGCAGATGAAAAATAAAAAAACACTATACTTCATTATATCTAAAACAAGAGGTTTCGTGGTCGTTCACCATTCCCGTGGCCTGCATGTGCGCGTAAACGACAGTTGAACCAACAAATTTGAATCCACGTTTTTTAAGGTCTTTACTTATTTTATCGCTTAATTGGGTGTTGGCTGGTGCATCACGATAATCCTTAAACGAATTTTTGATGGGTTTCCCGTCAATAAAACCCCAAATATATTCTGAAAATGAACCAAATTCTTGCTGTATCTGCATAAAAGCTATCGCATTGGTAATTGTAGCTTTTATCTTTAATTTATTCCTAACGATACTAGCATCCTTAAGAAGTTCGTTGACTTTTTCATCCTTATAGCTTGCAATTTTTTTGAAATCAAAATTGTCGAATGCCCTTCGGAAATTTTCACGCTTTCGCAAAATGGTTATCCAGCTTAGTCCAGCTTGAAAGGTTTCCAGAATTAAAAATTCAAAGAGTTTGTTGTCGTCCTTTACGGGCACACCCCATTCTTCATCATGGTATTTTTCGTAAAGCGGGTCGCCCACACACCAACCACATCTCTGTTTTTCCATATTTTTGGATTGAATACTCAAAAATAGTAAGAATTAGGTTTAAGTTTCGACCTAGTCGAAATAGTCACAAGTAGATTTTATAATGGAAACATTAGCATTAGAAAAAATTATTGAAGACAGTCTTAAAAGGTCAATAAGCTATAAGGAGTATCGAGATTTAGTCGAGAAACTTGTAACCGAAAAATCCACAACGGGAGACGAAAAAACCGAAGCTCTAGCGGCTTACACGGTTTTGAACAATAGACGCATGAAGCGTTGGGATAAAACGCTTAAAATTTCAGAAACTGAAAAGAAAAGAATTGCAAATTTTCATCAGAATGTTACATGGTTGGTTATAACCGAAAGCTGGTGTGGTGATGCGGCCCACGTCATCCCAGTTTTGAATAAAATTGCGGAACTTTCTGAAAGAATCGATTTGAGATTGGTACTTCGCGATGAAAATGATTTACTAATGAATCAATTTTTGACTAATGGCGGTCGGGCCATCGCTAAATTAGTTATGCTGGACCATAAACACAATGTCCTTGGGACTTTTGGCCCTCGACCCTCAATGGCAACTGAGCTGGTAAATAATTATAAGGCAAAACACGGTAAACTTACCCCAGAATTTAAAGAGAAGTTGCAGACGTGGTACAATAAGGATAAAGGACAGAATGTGGTGTCTGATGTTTTAGATTTGTTAGACTTGTGATGTTTATTTTTCGATTTTAACTAATTATTAATTTCCCTCAGTATCATCAGTCACTTCGAGCGGAGTCGAGAAGCCTATAAAATCCTCAAGTTAAAAGGTCTCGAGTGAGTTTATCTTGAGCGTAGTCGAAAGGCTAGACCAGACAGAGTGAATTTAAATTTCCTTTTGAGATTGATTGCCCTTCCTTATACATCAATTTTGAATAGGATAATTTACACTATTGAAATTATCTTTTCAGACAAACATCTAACGTTTCCCCTTAAAATAATAAGTAATTGAACCAATCTGTTCAGTTTTTGCAGCGTCACTTGAAAATCTGGCATTTTTGGCATAATCCAAAGCACTATCTACCAGGCACTGGTTTTTAGTGGACGAAGATGAATTGATGTAAGCATCGGTGACTAGACCATTCGTGTCCACCTTAATGTTCACTACAATTTTTCCAGAGGTTTCGCAGAGATAAACAGGCGGAGGTAGTTTCACTTTTTTTCTGCCTTTTAATGAAAATGACACGCTGCTGTTTTTGTTACTTATACTCTCGTCATTACTTTTA
>JBCCOJ010000016.1:0-27162 GCA_039025415.1 Bacteroidota bacterium
AAGAAATAATTTGTTTGCTAACATTTATTTTTTTTATCGATGTATCCCATGAATAAAGTTTCATCCAAAAATCGAAAATCCAATGTCCATTTTTAAACCATTAAGTTCTATAAAGGCCAATAATGCCTTTTTATTCCCTCTCTTCCTAATTGTATTTATCAACTTTAATGTCTCTGGGCAGAGTTATATAGGTCATACGGTAGATAATTATTCGGGTATCCACGGTGTTATATATAATCCAGCCAATATTGTTTCTAGTAATCTAAGGGCCGATATAAATATTCTGTCAGTAAGTACTTTGGTCGATAATGATTACTTCGCTATTGATATTGGCGAAATTATCAGTAATCCGGGCGATTTCGATTTTGATAAAAACGCCGCAGAGTCTCCCACGAACAATAATAACTTCATTACCAACTTTGATGTGGTGGGACCATCGTTTATGTTTAACATCGATAAAAAAAGTAGTATCGGTGTAATTACAAGAGTTAGGGGAATATTCAATGCCACAAATATCAATGGTGAATTATTTGTGAGTGTCTTGGATGGATTTGAAGATAACGTTGATTTCCCATTTGATTCTCCCGACTTGGCGGGAAAACTTCATGTTTGGGGCGAAATTGGCCTATCCTACGGTAGAATATTAATGAGCAAGCAAAATCACATGATATCCGGTGGGGTAACCTTAAAATATTTGCGAGGCGCCGGCGGTCTTTACATTAATACCCCGGGGCTTCAAGGTTTCTTCGACGCAGATCAGGAGCAATTGACCTCACAAGGCTTTTTAAATTATGGAACTACCCAGGGCTTCGACTCCGATGATATTAGTTTTTCTGATACTTCGGGCGGCTTTGGTGCCGATATTGGCTTTGTATATGAGTATCACCCTAACCGTGGAAATGACAATATTAGGTATTTTCAAGACCCATATAAATTAAAGGTAGGTGTTTCTGTCACCGATATTGGTTCTATTTCATACGACAATGCGACCTTGGCGAGATATGACATGAACAGAAGCATTAGTACCTCGACATGGCAAGAAGATTTACTTCAGTTCTTAGAGGATAATTATGATGCTGAAAAAGTGGGGCAAACGGCAAAATTCCAATTGCCTACCGCTGCTCATATTTTAGTAGATTACAGAGTATTCGATAAATTTTTAATAAGCGCCCAAGGCGATTTTTCATTGACCGATGCCAATGATGCGTTGAGCAACAATATGATAAATAATCTCACTTTGACCCCAAGGATGGAGACCAAATGGTTTAGCGCCTACTTACCATTGAGTATTCGGCAATATTCGGGCTTAGCCATGGGAGCAGGTGTTAGGTTAGGACCATTAACCATTGGTTCAGGCTCGATTATAACCAATCTAGTGTCCAGTGAATCTGAAACTGCAGACATATTTGTTGGGCTCAAAGTGCCACTCTACAGAAGATAATAGCTTGTACAATCATAATCTAATCCTCGCCAAATAGCGGGGATTTTTTATTTAGACGGGGTTTCAAATTTCATATTTCATTAGGCCAAAATCTGCCTTGTGATGACATTTTTTGACTTATGAGATGTGTTTATATAATCACAAGTTTAATCATAATACGGCTTTAGACGTTCATCGAAAAAAATGAGAAAAGTTGTCTAAAGTTAGGTGCTAAAAAAATAAAGCCATGCTAATCATCTCAATCGCTATTTACAGGTACTATAGGGTTAGAAAAAACACCGGTATTACTGATTTAAGCCTTAAACATTTTATTTACAACGAATTTCTAAATATTTACGAAAAACAATTGATGACATTTTAAACATAAATCGATAACTCAACAACAATTAAAAACAATTATTATGAGACCTTTAAAAATCAATCTACTTTTTTTATTTCTTGCAACTACCCTTTGTTTCAACTGTAGCGATGATGACGATGACATGGGATTAGGAAACAGCTCTGATTTCCCACAATTAATCGTTGGAAGTTGGCGTTTTGCCTCTGGAACAACCGATGGTAATCCAACCATGGTGCAAGACCAATGTGAATTACAATTTACCTTCAGCTTTGCTGCAGATGGTAACTTCACAACTACTTCTTTCTCGGGGCCAAATTGTGCTACTAGTACCCAAGGTTCGGGTACGTACTCAATTTCAGGTAATGTCTTGACTTTAAACACAACACAAGGTAGTGGCCAGGCAGAAATAACTGGATTGAATTCTAGCACACTATCCGTAAGATACGAAGATGACAACGGGTCAACTATTGTAGAAAACTATAATAAAATCTAAAATAAATTTAGTTTCAGATAAGATTAAAGGCTACCTTCATTCGGGTAGCCTTTTCTGTTGTAATTCAATTCATTTTAGAAGACCTTTGACACTATCCTCAATCCCATTAATTTTAAAGCATCTTATATTTTTGAGTGTCTTAACTTTCCATAAACTCAGAAAGGCTGTTTTTGGTAAATGATTAAATCTCTGTTGAATCAAGATTTAATTGTAACAATCAAAATTGTCTATATTTGAGGAAACCAACCAAATACCAATAATAAAAATTCATGAAAGCACTTAAATACATCCTGTTTGTTCTGCTTATTTTGATAATAGGTTTGGCAATTTACATAGCGGTACAACCTAATTCGTTTGATTTTAAAAGAAGTAGAATCGTTGAGGCACCTGCCCCTGTAGTATTCAATTTAGTTAATGATTATAAGGCGTGGCCTCGATTTTCGCCTTGGATGGAACAAGAAAAAGATGCAAATTTGACCTACGGCGATAAGACTTCAGGAGAGGGCGCTAGCTATTCGTGGGAGGGAGAAATTTTAGGAAAAGGCAACATGCAAACTGAAAGCGTTGTTAGTAACGAATCAATTGAACAAGATATCAACTTCATTGAGCCTTTTGAAAGCAGTTCTGACATAAAATGGACATTTGAACCATCTGAAAAAGGCACTAAAGTCACCTGGGCTATGAGTGGCAAACAAGACTTTATGACCAAGATGTACGTTGCTTTTGCAGGACCGATAGAAAAAACGACTGGCCCAGATTTTGAAAGGGGACTATTTAAATTAGATAGCATCGCTACAGCAGATATGAAAAAATACGAAATTAACGTGGAAGGGGTCACCCAACATAGCGGCGGTTACTACATTTATTCTTCCACCTCTGCGAAAATGGATGATTTCAAGGTTAAATTGGCTGAACTAATGCCAAAGGTTGGAGGATTTGCAAGCGCTAATAATATCACCGTAGCCGGAAATCCATTTGTAATTTACCATAAATGGGACGTTGAGAACAATGCTGTGATTTTTTCATGTTGTATACCAACAACAACCCAAGTTATAACTTCTGAAGGTGATATATTAACTGGACAGTTAAAACCTTTTAAAGCGGTCAAAACCATATTGAAAGGCGATTACGAATATTTGCGCAAGGCCTGGGAAAAAGCCATGGATTATGTAAAAACCAATGATTTGAATGAACCTGAAACTGGAATTTCCATTGAATCTTATGTTTCTGACCCAATGATGATACCGAATCCGGCTAATTGGTTGACCGAAATTTATTTGGAAGTGGAGTAATTGATTATTATTTAATTTCAAAAATGTTGGCCATGCGTAATCAAATCCAAAATTATATTTAAATGAAGCAACTTCTGCTGGTTTTCGTAGGGGGTGGATTTGGAAGTACGTTGCGATTTTTAATCGGTAAATGGCTAAACAGTACTAACGATGGCATTCCTTACGGTACCTTTGCCGCTAATATTATCGGAAGCTTGCTCATTGGAATCATATTAGGCTTTGCTGTAAAATCAGATACTATAAGTTCAAACCAAACCCTATTGCTCGCTACGGGCTTTTGTGGAGGATTTACTACATTTTCAACTTTTGCATATGAAAACCATATATTCTTGAAAGGTGGGGATTTTACCCTTTTCGCCGTCTATACGATTTTGAGTTTTATTCTTGGCTTTGCAGCGGTTTTTATAGGGATTTGGCTTACAAAGTAATTTATTTTGACAAAGCTGAAAATACTACATTTCATCAATGAAATAACTCTTAACGTTTAAGAGTAAAGTGCCCTTTGTAGGTGCGGCCATTATCTCTTTTTATCATAAACCAGTAATCGTTAGTGGGCATAATCCTGCCGTTATAGGTGCCATCCCACCCCCTTTCGTTGCCTCTAAAATAATTCAATATCTTACCGTATCTATCAAATACAAAAACTTCCAAATCTGGCTCAGTTGCTGCACCGATTACCTGCCAATAATCATTGATACTATCATTATTTGGCGTAAAAAATTTCATGTAATTCATTACAAAAACTGTCTCGGTAATTTCTCCGCACCCGTTTTTATCCCTAACGTAAATAGTGTATTCCCCAGATTGGAGATTTGAAAAATTGGCATCATCTTGATAAAAAATACCATCTAAAGAATACTCATAGTCCCCAGACCCTGTAACTTCAATTGTAAGTGAATTATTGCTCCCATTAAAATCGTTTACCGAAATTGATTCTATAGTAGCAATACTAGACTCTACTACTGTAAAATTTTTGGTGGACTCACAACTAATATTTCCAAAATTAGATGAGACCGCGACTGAGTAGTTTCCCGAATCCTCAACAACGATTGACTGGGTTGTTTCGTTAGTTGACCAGAGATAGCTTGAGAAACCACTATCGGCAGTAAGCGTTAAGGTGCCACCATCGCAAATAGTAAACGCTTCATCAGGCGTGAGAATAGGGAAAGAACCCACAATTAACTCAAACGATGTTGTCTGGAAGCAAATGTCTGATGTGTTATTTACCACTCTGGCGTAAATCCTTTGAGGGTTGGTGACGTTTTCATAGCTCTCTGAAATGGGATTTGCCCCTGAGTCTGCATCATCTTGATTTAAATGGTAAGTTACGGTTACAATTTCTGGATTTTGACTCCCAATAATTGTCGCGCTTTGTTGGGATAAATCAAAGGTGGCTTGACCGCTCGAATTCCCATCACAAGTTCCTAGGTCATCGGGTTGATTCACACTCACTAGTGGCGCTAAATCTTCTGTATTTATTGTGATATTTTCAATACTACCACAAACATCCTCTACCCGAAATTCATAGATACCTGGTGCAAGGTCATTGAAAATATTATTGTTCCCATTATTTACGTTCGAAGGTGAGACAATAGAAAAATTGAACGGAGCCACACCGTTGACTTCCACAAACACATCTGAAGTACCTGAACCACCTTCACAATTAATGTTGAAAACATCAACTATGGTCAATTCAGAAAAAATATCAAATTCAGCAAATATATCTAAGCAGTTCTCTCCGGGATTAGGATTATTAAATGGCTGAAATGCCTTTATCAGTCTAAATCTTCCCGTCAAGAAAATGTTGAAAAGCGTTTCCTCGTTTAAAATTTGAACCGAATTGCTTGTATTTGGAAGTGTCCCTTCAGGGTAAGTGACTCCGGTATTGGGGTGTTCCCATGAATCAGTTTCCGGATTATATTTCTGAAACCAATAGGTTTGGTCAAATACAGATGTGTCTGAATCCAAAATACCCAAATTAAAAGAACCGCAATTACGCTCTAAATTATATATAGAATCATCACTTTGGTAGGTTTGAACAAATTCAACCAGATTGAATGAATTCCCACATTCATCCTGTGCTTCCAATTCATAACTCCCTACTGGTAAATTCCCAACAAAAAATATCCCCAAACTAGTAATCTGCGAACTGATGTCAAACGGAAGACTCTCAGAAAAACTACTGGGGGCATTGGTAACGATTACTTGAGTCAATTCCCCGTAAGGGCTGGAAATTCTCAACGTACCCGTTTCATCCGCGCAATTTGGAGTGGTAACAATACTTGGCTCGAGCACCACAAAATCAGGTATTGTAAAATTGACTGTGTAATTACTACCGCAATTATCAATCAACTCCAACGTATAGTCTCCAATTGGTAGGACATTTTCTATTTCAATCGTACCATCATCAGTAATAAATTGAGATAGATCAACTGGAGGTGTTTCATCATAATTACTTGGCACGGTTGAAAAGTTTGCAGATACTATTTCCCTGTCCGGAATGTTGACCAGCAGTGTTCCTAGCGTAGAATCACAACCGCTGTTTGTAGCAGCTACAATGGGATCTTCTAGTACTTCTTCCAGCAATGTGCTTTCAGTGGTTGTTCTTCCGCAAGCATCTTCAATAAAAATCGTGTATTGACCAAATGGTACACCTACTTCATCTTCTCCAAAGGTTACAATCGGTTCAACATAAGTGCCATCTGGTTCAGCATTTGCGCCGGTATCGATAAATCCTACAGGGGATTCTACGAACTCGAGAACGTACGGAGGAACAAACTGACTCAAATTTGTTATCAATTTACGCCCACATTCTGCTGATGAGGAGTTTATTATTAAGTTTGGATTTGGGTCGATCGCGCCATTTAAATTTAAAGTTTCGCCACAAAAAGCGATTATCTCTATTTCGGCATCGAATATTTCATTGCCAAAAAGGTCAATATCCCTTGATATATTTAACTCAGTACTATTCCCATTTTCGTAAGTATCTGTGAACTCTAACTCTGTGCCGCCACCCGGCGGGAAAATGGTATAGTTCACAGTAATTGGGTAGAAAAGATTGCTATTATCATTGGCCGTTACCAAGTTGGAAATTGTTACCATATCACAACTAGTAAAAATAACTGGCAGTTCAATTGGTGTAGCAGAAAAATCGCTATTACTAATATTTAATGTGTATGTTTTGGTAACAGCATTGTTGCAATCATCAAAGACCCTAATAATGTAAGTGCCTTCCCCTAAGTCATTGAATACATTACTAGATTGTTCAGGTCTTGTTTCAGGACCAGATATAATCTCATAAGAAATAGGATTTCCGCTAATACCATTAACAACTATATTGGCAAAATTACAATTGCTGCCAACAGTCTGACTTATTTCATAATCTAAATTGGTCGTCAAATCTTCAATCGTGGCATTTGCTTCTTGGGAATTCTGATCACTATCGAGTGTTTGAGTGGCAACGACGAGATAATCGCCACTATCAAGATTATTGAAATTATCGTTGGTGGTTTGTGCAATTGCAGTTTCGGTATCGGGTAGCAGAAATAATCTGTAAACTATTGTTGAGCCAGATGTTTCACCTGTGACAATCATTGATATTGTTCCGTTACCATTGCAAGTTTCATCGGTGGTTGTAAGCTCTAAAGTAAATTCGTCTAATTGAGAGTACGCAAATTGACTGGTTATAATTAACCAAAAGAATACATAGAAGAACCGTTTAAAACGTGATTTCAAAATTTGAAAAGCCTTTGAACTAACCTAAATAAGGTTAAAGATACGACATTTAGATGTTAGCAAAATGCTAAATACTGGTTAGCAGTTAGATGACTGACCTTAAATGGCGCTAACTTTATTCAACCAAAAAGTCAAAATATTGCTTTGGAAAGGGCTCCGATTGCAGTGTAAAATGCCACCATTCCTTAGAATAGCCCCTAAAATTATGCGCTCTCATAATTTGTTGTAACTTCATTCGGTTTTTTCGCTGTACCTCAGTTAAATGCGGGTGGGCCACCCAAGAAACCTCACCGAAGTAATCAAAAGGACTTCCCATATCCAATGGTTCACCAGTATTACCATCAATAATTGTCAAATCTACCGTACTTCCTCGGCTGTGTCCTGATTTGGATGCTATATAACCAGATTTGAAGAGGTGTCGTTTTTCAACTTTAGGATAAAATTGTTGTTTGTTGATGGTATCGGCTAAATCCTTTGCCCAACGCACAAAATGGTTGACTGCTCTTTGCGGTCTATAGCCATCAAATACCAGCAAACAAAGATTCTCATTTTGAAGCTTGCTATGAACCATTTTCAAGGCCTCGGCCGCTGGTTTAGAAAGAATTAACTTGTTTGATTTATAACCATCTATCGTATCACCAATAAAATTATAGGTAGAATAATAACGTAATTCAACCTTTAAATCAGGTATGAGCTCCTCAACATAGACAAAGCCTTCTGGGAGGCTATTTTTTTTCTGCGCTGTTGCGAAAGAAAAAAAACAAATACCTAAAACTAAAATGATTTTGCGGGTGTTCATCTTATCGCTAATTTAGAGAAAAAACTTGTGATGGACTTATTCTCAAACGGAAATCAGGAAATTATTTTACCAAATGCCGAGTTAATCTACATTCCTAATTTCATTGAGAAAAAGAAAGCTGATAGTTATTTTGAATATCTCAAATCACAGGTTAATTGGCGACAGGATGACATAAAAATATTCGGTAAAACTTACCAACAACCAAGACTCACCGCACTTTTCGCAGAAAATAACGCACCTTACTCCTATTCGAGTATAACCATGTATCCAGAGCCTTTTCCTCCAGAAATAAAGGCTATAAAAAACAGTGTGGAGTCAGAAATAAATCATCAATTTACCACCGTTTTACTAAATTATTATCGAAACGGAAACGATAGTAATGGTTGGCACGCTGATAACGAAAAAGAACTTGGAGAAAATCCAGTTATCGGTTCTGTAAGTTTTGGTGAAGAAAGACCATTTCATTTTAAACATAGAAAGCTGAAGGAGCAGCGTCATAAATTAGTCCTAGAGCATGGCAGCCTTCTGGTGATGAAAGGTGAAATGCAGCATTTCTGGCTACATCAAATCGCCAAGACCAAAAAAGACATTGGCTCTAGAATAAACCTAACATTCAGGACAATTTTATAGGAGATTTTTCAACTGAATTCTATAAATAAGAATCCATCATACTTGTTTTTTCGTAAATTAAGGTAGAAAAATTATTAAATCCACAAGTTATGAAAGCTATTATTACATTTTTATCAATGAGCCTTTTTCTGTTCTCTTGCCAAGAAAGAACAGAAGATAAAATCGCTAGCGATTCAACAACTGAAAATAAAGTAACCCTAGAGGGTGCTTGGGAACTTATTGGTTACTATAATTATGCAGATAACATGGTTACAGATTCATTTGCGAGCAACAAAGGTCAGAGGCAGATTAAAATGTACACGGCTTCTAAAGTAATGTGGAGTAAAAGTTTCCCATTGGATTCAGCAGAATGGTTTGGGTACGGTAGCTATAAGCTTGATGGAGAGGAACTGACCGAGGTATTGGATTATGGCTCAGAGGTAATGAATAGAATAATGAAAGAACGAAAAGAATTTGTCTATAAAGCGGTTATAACTGACAAGACCTTTAGCCAAATCGAAATTGATGAAGATGGCAATAAGATTTACGCCGAAAATTATCGACGTATAGAATGAAGCGCTTTTGGGTGAGGTATTTAATCTAACCTCTCGATTTTTGCACCAATTGCTCTTAGGCGCTCGTCAATATTTTCATAACCCCTATCAATCTGTTCGATATTATGAATGGTCGAAGTTCCCTTTGCTGAAAGTGCGGCTATCAAAAGCGACACCCCAGCCCTAATGTCGGGTGAGGTCATTGTGGTAGCTTTAAGAGTTGATTTAAAGTCATGGCCTATAACGGTAGCCCTATGCGGGTCGCAAAGTATTATTTTTGCACCCATATCAATGAGTTTATCAACAAAAAACAATCGACTCTCAAACATTTTTTGATGAACCAATGCACTTCCTCTAGCTTGAGTAAGCACCACTAATACGATACTTAATAAATCTGGTGTAAATCCGGGCCATGGTGCATCAGCAATGGTCAAAATAGAACCATCGATGTAGTTCTGTACTTCGTAGCCATCCTTATGCGCTGGGATATGGATGTCATCACCTTGTTTTTCCACGGTTATACCTAGCTTTTTGAATACATTGGGGATTTGACCCAAATCTTCCCAGCTTACGTTGGTAATGGTAAGCTCGCTTTTTGTCATTGCCGCGAGCCCAATCCAACTGCCAATTTCAATCATATCAGGCAACATTCTGTGCTCTGTTCCGCCTAAACTTTCAACACCATCGATGGTCAACAGGTTTGAACCTACGCCACTGATTTTCGCACCCATGCGGTTAAGCATTTTGCATAGTTGCTGTAAATAGGGTTCGCAGGCTGCATTATAAATGGTGGTAGTACCTTCAGCTAAAACTGCGGCCATAACAATGTTAGCTGTACCGGTAACCGATGCTTCATCTAAAAGCATGTAAGTTCCCTGCAACTTTTCGGCTTCAACACCGTAGAAATAATCTTCTTTATTGTATCGAAATTTTGCCCCTAGATTAATGAAGCCTTCAAAATGAGTATCAAGTCTTCTTCGACCAATTTTATCACCTCCAGGTTTTGGGATATATCCCCTGCCACACCTTGCCAACAAAGGGCCAACAATCATGATTGAACCTCTTAAACCCCTTCCGTCTTGCTTAAACTCTGCAGACTCTAAATAATCTAAATTAATTTTGTCTGCTTTAAAGGTGCAACAACCTTTTGAAACCTCTTTGATTTTGACGCCAAGCTTTGCCAAAAGCGCTTTTAACTTATTGACATCGATTATATCTGGAATGTTCTCTATTGTAATTTCTTCTGGGGTAAGAAGTACTGCGCATAAAATTTGAAGAGCTTCGTTTTTAGCGCCTTGAGGTTGGATTTTTCCCTTTAATTGGTGACCTCCTTCAATCTTAAATGTTGCCATAAAAGGTTTTTAGTAGCGTTTTCTATTTCGGTTGGAATTATTTTTTTTGTGATGCGATTTTTTATTGGAGTACTTTTTCTTGTTCCGCATCAAGCTGCTGGAATCGGTCAAATCTTCATCCTTTGGTTTTAGGTTAATTTCACCTTCAGAAAGTTCATATAAATGATCAAAAATTACGTCATCTTCAACCGTATCCTTATTCCAATTCAAAAAGCATTTCTTCATGTGATTAGCAATGGTAAATACCAAAGCCTCCTTAAGTTCACCTTTTTCCCAAGTTCTTGCAACGTCAATCATCGTTTTTATATTATTCCCGTAGAAACGATATTTCGGGTGATTCTGAGGATATCTGAGCGGTTCGGGGCGCTCAGATAGTTCCTCCTTAGATGGCTTAGGGTATGGCGAATCAACATCCAACTCAAAATCAGACATTATGAAAAGCTGATCCCAAAGCTTATGCTGAAAATCGGGCACATCACGCAAATGTGGTTGTAAATTACCCATAACAGAAATAATGGCCTTAGACACCTCATTACGCTCTTCCTTAGTTGGAAGTCCCTTGGCATAATTGATCATCTTTTGAAGGTGTCTCCCGTATTCAGGAATAATCAAATGCTCTCTTTCTGTATTGTATTCTAGGTCGTCTATCAACATGTAATATGGTAAAGTCTAATGAAAAAAGTACGGAACGTATCGCCGTGTTGGCGCAAAATACAAAAAATTATAAGTATAAAGTACTGGTCAAAGAGAAATAACCCCTTCAACCTTTTCAGCTACTTCCTTATATTTTTCTATAACGGCATCTGGATTTTTCATCCTAAGGTTGACCGAGACACTGGTATAGGTGCCTTTTTTAGATTCTTTTGTGGTAATTACGGCTCCCATATTATTGAAAAGATTTTCAATTTGTCTTATTTTTTCAGTTTGGGAAGGCACAATAAATTTGTAAAGGTATTCTGATGGCCAACTTGCTGTTTCATACAATTGAGTCCTTAATTTTTTGTAGAATTCCTCAGTATTTTTCTTGCTATTCATAGTCATTTTCTTGGTCTGCAAAGATACATTTTAGTTTCTACTCTTTACCTTACCAATTATGATTAATTTTACCATTAAAATCCTATAAATTTGAATGCTAACCGCATTGTGATTACTGGTGGCCCTGGCACAGGAAAATCTTCAGTTATAAATGAATTGCGCAATCGTAATTATACGTGTTACGAAGAGGTTTCAAGACAGGTAACTTTAGATGCACAAAAAAAAGGGATAGAACAACTCTTTTTGACTAAACCTCTTTTGTTTAGTGAACTGATTTTAAAAGCGAGAGAAGAACATTTTCAAAAGGCAAAACAGGACAATAAACAACCTGTTTTCTATGATAGAGGGCTACCAGACGTTTTAGCCTATATGGATTACATTAAAAGTAATTATCCTAAAAATTTTGAGGAAGTTTGTGAATATAACAGGTATAATAAGGTATATATTTTACCACCTTGGGAAGCTATTTATGTTAGCGATAATGAACGCTATGAGAATTTCTCACAAGCGTTAAACATTCACGAACATTTGGTTAAAACCTACCAACGTTTTAATTACGAATTGATTTCGGTTCCTTTCGGAGATGTAAGCGAGCGCACTGATTTCATTTTAAAAAATCTATTGCCCTGATTGGCACACCCCATTAACATACTAGAACGCTATTGGCAGCACACCTCATTTAGGCCACTGCAAGAGGATATCATCAATGCCGTTCTTGACGGTGATGACGTTTTTGCCTTATTACCAACCGGGGGCGGTAAATCTGTTTGCTTTCAAATACCGGCTTTGATAAAAGAGGGGATTTGCATCGTGGTCTCGCCTTTGATTGCTTTAATGAAAGACCAAATAAAAACCTTAAACGCAAAGGGAATTAAAGCAGTCGCGCTAACTAGTGGAATTAGCTACAAAGAGTTGGATGTCCTTCTCGATAATTGTATCTACGGAAATATTAAATTTTTATACCTCTCGCCAGAACGATTGCAACAAGACATAGTTCAACAACGCATTGAACAGATGAATGTCAATTTAATTGCGGTTGATGAGGCGCATTGTATTAGTCAATGGGGTAATGATTTTAGGCCTGCCTATAAAAATATTACCATTTTAAGGAAACTTCAGCCCTCATTAAATGTTATAGCCCTTACCGCAACCGCCCAGCCAAAGGTGGTCAAAGAAACCATGGAAGAATTGGATTTTATCTCTCCAAAAGTTTTTAAAGCTTCATTTAAGCGCCCCAGTATATCCTATCAGGTTCGCTATAGTGAAGATAAGCTTTATGATTTGGAACAAATTCTAAAGAATCACACGGGAGCCTCAATAGTTTACGTAAGAAGCAGAAAACTAAGTGTTGAAATACAAGACCAGTTAGAAAAACTTGGACTAGAAGCCGCCTACTTTCATGGCGGATTGTCAAATACCGAAAAAGAACAACGCTTAGAGGATTGGATGTCCAACAGAACTCAAGTTATGGTTGCCACAACAGCTTTTGGTATGGGCATAGACAAGGCAGATGTTGAGACCGTAATTCATTTAAATCTTCCCGAGAGCCTTGAAAGCTATTATCAGGAAGCTGGTCGTGCTGGCCGAAATGGTGGGGATTCTTATGCTATCGTCCTAACCAATAATTCTGACGAATTATTGGTTAAAAATCAATTTATCAATAATCTCCCAACAATTGACGATATCAAATTTGTGTATAGAAAATTGTGTAATTATTTTCAGATATCCTACGGAGAAGGTGAGATGTCCCAACATCAATTTGATTTTAATGCATTTTGCAAAGCCTACGATTTCAAGGCCACAAAAACCTTCAATATTTTAAACCTACTTGACAGAAACAGTATAATAAAACTCTCCCAGCAATTTAACTATAGGACTAAACTAAAGTTCACCATTAGCAATAATGCACTCTTTGCTTATCTGGAAAAACAGAACCATTTAGCAACGCTCATAAAAACGATTTTGAGAACTTACGGCGGTATTTTCGAAAATGAATTACCAATAAATTTAACCCTCATTTCAAAGAAAACCTCTATGTCAGAGGAAAGAATAATTCAACACCTTAGTAGTTTAGCGAAGGACGAAATTGTTGATTTTCAACATTCAAATACAGATTCTGAAGTTGTTTTTATTCAACCACGGGAAGATGATAAAACCATAAATAGAATAGCTAAATTGATTCTAAGGCAGCAAGAACAGAAAAGAAATCAAGTTTTTGCAGTAATCGATTATATCGAAAATGATAATATTTGTAAAAGTATTCAATTACTCGATTATTTTGGAGAAACCTCGATGATGCCGTGCGGGAAATGCTCGGTCTGTATTGCTAAAAACGACCGGTCAATAGTTGAGGATTTTGATAGTTTAAAATTTCAGATTATAGAATTATTAAAACAAAAACCACAAAATTCAAGACAAATAGTTGAACATTTAAATTTTGAAAAAAAGGAAATCCTAAAAATGATAAAATTGATGTTAGAACACAACATACTAATCCTAACCCCAGCAAATACCTATAAGCTCAAAAATGAATAAGAAAGACCTACGCATTGTATTTATGGGAACTCCAGATTTTGCAGTAGCGAATCTAAAGACTTTACTTGATGCAGAGTATAACGTTGTAGGGGTAATAACTGCGCCAGACAGACCCTCTGGCCGCGGTCAAAAAATCAACGAATCAGCGGTGAAAAAATATGCAAAATCAAAAGACCTGATTATTTTGCAACCCACCAATTTAAAAAATGAAGATTTTCTAAAGAAGTTAAAGTCGCTTAACGCCAACTTACAAATAGTAGTGGCTTTTAGAATGTTACCCCAGGCGGTTTGGGCGATGCCAGAATACGGTACTTTTAATCTTCATGCTTCAATTTTGCCAAATTATAGGGGTGCTGCACCAATACATTGGGCCATTAAAAACGGTGAAACGAAAACTGGTGTCACCACCTTTTTTATTGATGACAAAATCGATACTGGTGCAATAATCCTTCAGGATGAATTGCAAATAGGCATAGATGAAACTGTCGGCCAACTCCACGATAGATTAATGAATCTTGGCAGTAAACTAGTGGTTGATACCGTAAGGCGAATAGAAAATGGCAACGTTCAAACAACCATACAACCCAAAACGGAAAATTTTAAGACCGCCTACAAACTGAATAAAGAAAACTGTAAAATCGACTGGAACAAAAACGTAGAAAGTATTTACAACAAAATAAGAGGTCTAAACCCTTTTCCATCGGCCTGGTGTTATCTTCAAAATGGTGATGAAAAGCTAAGGGTAAAAATTTACGATGTCAAAATGATTTATGAAGACAACAATGAAGAGCCGGGATCAATCAGTCAGATGAAAGATGAACTTAAAGTTTCGGTAAAGGGAGGTTACATATTGATTCAGGAATTGCAAATCCCTGGAAAACGAAAAATGGATATCAAATCACTATTGAATGGTTATGATATAAATGAAAATGCAAAAATGCTCTAAACCCTCATATTTACTGATATTTAGAAAAAATCCAACAAAAGGCACACCGTTATCAACAAATGCTTCTAAGTTATCAACAAATACAGGTATTTCCCTCGCTATTGCTTGTATAGGTGGATTTTACGTATAAATTTGTATGAGGTTTTAATTTCAACATTGACCCAACTATTTTTTTAACAATTTAAATACAAATTTTATGAACAAAACAGATTTAATCAACGGCATGGCAGAAAATGCTGGAATTACAAAAGCAGCAGCTAAAAAAGCATTGGATTCTTTATTAATTGATATCGAAGGCGCTTTACAGAAAGGCAATAGAGTATCATTAGTTGGTTTTGGTTCTTGGTCAGTTTCTAGAAGATCTGCAAGAGAGGGAAGAAATCCACAAACTGGAAAGACTATCCAAATCAAGGCTAAAAACGTTGTAAAGTTCAAAGCTGGTTCTGATTTAAGTGACGCTGTAAATTAATAGCACATTATATAAGTTTTAAAAGCCCGCAATTTGCGGGCTTTTTTATTGCAAAACAGTAGGCTTTAGCGTAATTGGATTTTTTAAAATAAGATTGGTTTATCGAATTGTTTACAAAATATTGGTATTTAACGAAATATGTTTTAGTTTAGTTAATAAATCATAAGCCCATGATTATATCTCGTCCAAAAAAAGGAACATTGCTTATTGCCGAGCCTTCTATTATTGGAGATATGTCTTTCAATAGATCCGTGATTCTTTTGGCAGATTATAATGAAGAGGGCTCCATTGGCTTTATTCTCAACAAACCCTTAGACTACCAATTAAAAGATTTAATCCCAGAAACCAAATCCAATTTTAAAGTACATAACGGCGGACCGGTTGAGCAGGACAATCTTTATTTTATACATAAGGTCCCAGAATTAGTACCAGATAGCATTGAGATATCCAACGGCGTTTATTGGGGTGGCAACTTTGAGGTGATTTTAAAATTACTGGAAGAAGATAAGCTTGAGGAAAGTGATATTCGATTTTTTCTCGGTTATTCAGGATGGGATTCGAAACAGCTGGATAATGAACTAGAATCCAATGCTTGGATAATTTCAGAAAACATTTACAAAAACAAGCTTATCGACATGTGTTGCGACTCGTTTTGGAAGGACAAAATGGTCGAACTCGGTGGCGAATATTCTATCTGGTCAAACGCTCCTGAAAACCCGAGTTTTAATTAGGACTAATTTTCACAAATTCTTTATTGCCTAAATTACCCCAGCCTAAGTTTAATATTAAACCGTCTTAGAATATCTTCGGAAATTTTAGTCGAATACACCTTTTTGCGATATTTCAAAATGGGTTGAATCCCACTAATTACATTAGTTATGAACAACTCGTCAGCCTTTTGAAGTTCAAATGGTGAAATAGAAGATTCTTTAATGGTATAGTCGCCAGAGTTGGCTATGACTTCAATAATCTGTTTGCGCATAATACCCTTTAAACACCCGTCTTCTATTGGAGGCGTTTTGACATCTTCACCATTAACAAGAAATAGATTGCCATTTAGTGCCTCAACCACATTTTTATCGGTATTAAGCAAAAGACAGTTTTGGAAATCATTTTCTTCAGCATATATACTCCCTAAAACATTAATGGCCTTATTATTGGTCTTTAAAGAAGATAAAAGTCCAGGTGGGATGAAAAAATCCTTATACAAGTCAACTTGATACTCGTTTTTGTTTGGAATTTGGTAAAAATCGCCTTCGATTTTTTCAACAGTTATATTGTAGGAAACGACCTTATTTTCTGGCTTGTACTTCCCCCCATTGCCCCTATCAACTGATAATCTTACTCTGGCTGTAGATTTCGCGAGTCCGTTGGCATTAATGGTTTTTAGAATTTCAGATTCTAGAAATTCCATAGTGAAATTCATAGGGATTTCCATTCGCATGATGCGCATTGAAGACATTAATCTAAAATAATGATCTTCCCAAAAAAGTAACTTACCATGTACAATTTTACACGTTTCAAATACAGCATCTCCGTATTTATAACCTCTATTTTCCGCAGAAATTACAAGGCCATTTTCAACCAGTTCGCCATTAAAATTAATCATAAAAAAAGTCCCAATTTAAAATTGGGACAAAGATAATGTATATGTGTGCTTTATTACCTTGAACCAAGTACTTGTTTTAAATCTGAAATTTGGTTTTCCCAAAGCATTTTGGATTCTTCCACCTCATCTTCTTCGGCATAATCGGTAATCATAACAGAAACGTCTTTTGTGATTTCATCAACTTGAATTCTAATTTCCCAATAATATGACGCATCATCCTCTTCATCTGCCACCCACCTAAATTTAATGCGCTCACCACTTTTTTTACTTAGCAACTTTGCTTTTTCCTCACTTCCATCCCAAATGAAAGTAAAAAATTCTCCCCTTGAATTCACATTATCTGCGTACCACTCAGACATTCCCGAAGGTGTAGAGATATATTGATATAGTAATGAAGGTGATGCCTGAATCACGAACTCCATCTCAAATTTGACTTTATCTTCCATAAAAAAATTGTATTCTGTCGCTCAATATATGTATTAATTGTTGAGTTTGGTACAAAAAGTCTAAAAATTATTTGGTTACTTATAGTTTGACTACATGTCAAATGTTGTTATATTTGCAGCCTTGAAAAATGGAGTTATTTATAATTCAATTTCAATTGACGATGGTGGTTTAGTTCGGATAGCAATCGGGATTGGTTAGAGCGTTGGATTCATATCCGCCTAAGGGCGGACGCGAGTTCAAATCTCACGGAAAATAAAATATTGGAATTAAATGGCGAGGTAGCTCAGCTGGTTAGAGCGTTGGATTCATAACCCAGAGGCCACGGGTTCAAGTCCCGTTCTCGCTACAGAAAGCCCTGCACTGAGCAGGGCTTTTTTGGATTATGGAACACGTCGTTTACATTTTATACTCCCATAAGTTCGAAAAAACCTATTTCGGCTAGACCGCTTCGCTTATATCGAGGTTTCATTCGCACAAAATGCTCGCCACAAAGGGATGGACAGTAAGGTATAGGCCTTGGATAGTAGCCCACGTTGAATTCTATGGAAACAGAAAAACTGCCTTGGCACGAGAACGGTGGTTCAAGACAGGTGCGGGGCGCAAGGAAAAAACAAGAATCATCAAAATATTTCTAGAAAACGATTAGAGTGTCGGATTCATATCCGTCTATTCGGCCTCCTTAGCTTTGCCACTTTGGCGAAGGTGGTAGGGCGGACACGGGTTCAAATCTCGTTCTCGCCACTGTAGTAAACCGAAAATACATTATCCCAGTTTAATTGCGATAAAGTTGAAACCATCAAAATAAAACCGCGATCAATTGGATATAAAAATCTAAACCACCCTTTTGTCTTACAAGAATGATGAAGCTTATTTATTTTGCGAATTTGAAAGCCCATTAGGAAAACAAAGTAATATATTCGGAAAATAAATAGTAGCACACGGTTCAGTATTCAGATATTTTATCTAAATTTTCTCTAACGATGCATGGTTAATTGTAAGTAGCGGCCTGTAGTTTAAATCATACAATAATTTAAGTGAAAATTAAATACAGCTTTTTAAAAATAATCGTTGCCTTTATTCTCGGTGGATACAGTTATTCTCAAGATACAAATTATAGCCACGCATTAGAACTAATAAACAAATTTGAAAAGAAGCTTTTATTTTCAAATGAGGACGCACTACAAATTTCTAAAGCAATTGATGTCATTACCTCTAAGTATTCATCTAAAAAATACGCAGGCATAAATATTTATGTCAAAGCATTAAGGCTTCTTAAAATCGAAAACGACATTGACTCTGCGATAAACTATGCAAAACGCGCTTACAATAATCATCTTTCATTAAAGGATTCCACATTTCAATTTAGAGATTTAAATCTGCTATACAAATGCTATACTGCCAAAAACCAACGTGACAGTTCTTTTTATTATGCTGCCAAAGGATTAGAACTTGCTAAATTGACCAATAATACCAGTAATCAAGTACAGGCGAATTTAGACATGGGAGACGTTTACTATTTAACTAGGCAACACGATAAAGTTAAATTCTATAGGGCAAAAGCACTTGCTATAGCCAAAAAGAATAATTTGCAAAGTTTACGTTCAACAGCTCATCTTAAAATGGCAAGAGTTCACTTAATCTTAAGTAAACAAAGAACACAACAAGTCTTGGACTCAGCGGTATATCATGGTAAAAGAGCACTAGAGGCGGCTAAAAAAGCAAATGATGCTTATGCAATATATGATAGTACCGTAGTACTTTCAGATCTTTTAAATGTTAACAAACAACATCAGGAAGCTTTAAGGCTTATAGAGACCGTGACTGGTTTACCAAAGAACAAACAGCCTTTGTCCTATGGCTATAATGCACCATTTTATCATGCTGTCATTTTAAAGGACAACAAAAAGTATGATGAGGCAAAAGAAATAACCAAAGCATTGTTAAAAAGCACAAAACTTAAATCTTATAGCAGAAAAAAGAGTTTGTATTTTTTCTTAAGCGTTTTATATGCTCATAATGGTCAACCCGACAGCACGGATTACGCCATAAAACAAGCCATAATTGCCAACAACGCCCAAAGTGAGGCTAGATTAAATGAAAGTATTGCCAAGCTACAGACCCAATATGAAACTAAGGAAAAAGAGCAAGCAATAACTAATCTTGAGCAAATCGAAAAAATCAATCAATTAGAGATAAAAGACTTACAAAGGCAGCGCCTTGTATTGGGCGTTTCACTACTCATTCCGGTATTATTGTTAATCACAGGGGGCTGGTATATGAACAGAAGGAGACTAAAACTCAGATTAGAAGCAGAACAAAAAGGCCATGCCGCAAAAATGAGTGAGTTAAAGGCATTGCGGTCGCAAATGAACCCACATTTTATTTTCAATGCCATGAATTCCGTGCAATCCTTAATCATAAAGGATAAAAAAGACGAAGCCTATAATTACCTGACTAAATTATCCCAGCTCATACGCAAGACCTTGACTTCTAGCGACAAATCAATGGTTTATCTCGATGATGAATTGGATCAACTGGTAAATTATCTTGAACTAGAAAAATTACGCTTCAGGAAAGATTTTGTTTATCAAATAGATATTGACGAAAACATAGGGCAGATAAAAATCCCATCCATGATTATTCAACCTTTCGTGGAGAATGCCGTGAAACATGGCCTTTTACATAAAGATGGTATGAAACACCTAAATATACGTTTCGAATTAAAAGCCAACCTTATGCGATGTATTATCGAGGATAATGGTGTAGGTCGAAAGGCATCAAAGGAAATCAACCGCCTAAAGCCAGATTATCAAGCATCATTTTCTACCAATGCCATCCAGAAACGCCTTGAACTTCACAAACATTACTCAAATCAATCGATTGGTTTTGAATATCAAGATTTGACCGAAGACGGCAGGGCTTCAGGAACAAGGGTAACCATTTCAATACCATTTACAACAGATGACAACTAAAATAAGAGCCCTCATTGTAGATGACGAGCAGAGTGCCCGTGATAACATGCACTATCTTGTTAGTAGGCACTGCAATACTATTGATATAGTTGGAGAAGCTAATGATGTCAATGCTGCAGTTGAAAAGATAAAACTTGAACAACCTGATCTTGTTTTTTTAGACATAGAAATGCCCAGAAAAAACGGCTTTGAGCTTTTTACCTATTTTGAAACCTTAACGTTTCACGTGATTTTTGTAACAGCTTACAACCATTTCGCGGTCAAGGCCTTTGAGGTTTCTGCGGTAGATTACCTGTTAAAGCCCATTGACGTGAATCGCTTAAAGGAAGCTGAAAATAAGGTAATTAAACAAACAAGGCTCAACCAAAATTTCGAAGTCCTAAAGGATAATATAGCGTCATCGGAATTAAAACATATAGCCATACCGTACAAAACTGATAGTGTCGTAGTAAAACTAAAAAGCATTATTTGTATCAAGGCGAATCGGGTCTATTCAGAACTTACGGTGTTGAATACTGACAAGCAGATCGAAAACCGTTATACCTATGCCAAAAAATTAGTGTATTTTGAAATGAACTTACCACCAAAAATGTTTATAAGGGTTCATCGGTCTTGGATTATCAATTTGAATTTTATAGCCTCATATTCTAAGAAAGACCAAAATATTACCCTAAAAAACCATCAGCAAATCCCTGTTAGTAAATCCTATAAATCCGCTTTTGAACAATTAATGTTTTAGTATCACTAATTAATCCGGAAAAGAAAGCATGGGATTAGGAAAACATTTTTAATTACAATAGTTCAAACCTCTTTTTTCGTAGTCACTTAAGGTTTTATAAAGACTATGAAAAATTACACATATCTGTTGCTGCTGCTAAGCCTGCCAATCTTAGGACAGGATTCTCCACAACTGAAATTAAATCTCAAAAAAGGTGAAGTTTATCACACCACCATCACCTCTATCAATCCAAATTCCTTAACAAAAGAAACCACAAATCATGAAATTTTCACGGTAAAGGAAGCCGACCAGAATGAGTTTTTAGTTGAACTGGAAATTAGCAAAATCGTTATTAAAACAAATAATAATGGAAAGCCAGTTAATTACGATTCTTCTAAGAATGAAGCACAAATGAGCCCTGCTGAAAAGGCTTTACATTCAAGAATTAAACCTGCATTGAACACAGTTGTTAGTGAAAACATCAACAGGCAAGGTTTGTTCTCAAACAGAAAAAGAGTAAGCGGCCAATTGAATGCCCAAATGGCATCACAAAAATCGAATTTGATTCAACTTCCCAACACGCCCATCTCGATAGATTCAACATGGACGCAAGACAACCTTAATGGAAATATAGAAATTCAGTACACCTATCTAGTAACTAATATAAACGCTACAACAGTGTATTTGGAATGTTTGGGCATTCCCAAAAGCGGATTAAAGGGTACGGTTGAAGGCAAGATAGAATTGGATAGAAAAACAGGTATACCGTTTAAAAAGGACATGAAACTCGATTTGGATTTGAATGGGCAGATTCTTAAGTCGGATATAACAATAACCATGAATAAACAATAACATTTAAAACATGAAAAAAGTAATATTAGCGATTTTCGCTTTGTCAATTTGTAAAGTAAATGCACAGGATATTAAAAATCAATCAGAACAAATCAATTCATTACCAATAGGTAAGTATGTTCAATTTGATGTTGAGAAAAATTCAAAAGGCGCCTATAACTATCTAGATAAAAAGGGGGAACACGAGTTAATCGAGGTTTTTATAGAACCTAATTTTTCAGAACACAAGTACTTTAAAATGAAACAATATAATTCCGAAAAGAATTATATACCAGATAATATGGCATTTCCTGTAACCTATGCCCAATTGCATTACGAGGGTAATGAAAAATTACAAAAACAAGTCGGTTTTGTGCCAAGAAAAATAAGGGAAGGTTCTACAATAAGAGTCTGCATTGTCGATGGCATTATATTCAATTTTGGATTAGACTTCGTAAGAGGTAAACCAGAAACCTACATGCCAAGGACACTTTTTGTACATGAAGATTTCGCTAAGAATTTTAAAGTTTCTGGAAAAAAGAAAAAGAAAAAAATGTCTCTTAAGGAGCGCATGGAAAAGAGTATGATGAAAAAGATTGCAAAATCTGATCCTGAAATGCAATCCAAATACAATAGTATGCAAAAACTAGAGGCAATGGATGCTGCAAACCTAGTCCAAGACTATTTAAAAAAGGCCGTTGCCAAACAAGTAGAGGTGCTACCAAAATGGGAAAAAAATCCTGATAACGTAAAAAGAATGCAATTAGTTGAAGAACGACGTGAGTTAATGCTAACCGCTATGAAAAAATACAATGAAGATTTAATGGACACCCCAGAGTGGCGACGCATACAAGAAAACAACAGGTTAGCTAACGCAGCTGCAGCCAAAAACAATGTCACAATTAAAAACGAAACAGGAAGAGATATTTACCTCTATGCTGAAGGCTCAATGAATGGCAGCAGATTAAGTGCTGGCAGTAAAGGAAGCTTTAGCTGCACTACAAGCTATTATTATCCATTTGATGGTAATTCTGGAACACGCGGTGGCAATGCAGGACCCCAAGCTTATAGTGCCAATACGTCATGCGGTAGTGTAGTCTCTGTACAATAATAATTAATTAATTTTAAATCAACAATTATGAATTCAACAAAGAAAAAATGGTCTTTTCAAGGAATTAACAAATTTTTCGCCATATTATTATTTGGTGGTGCTTTATTTATTTTTTCTATTGGTTCTCTCAATGCCAATAGTCATAAAACTTTTGACTTCCCTGAAAACTTAACAAAGAATCACATTAGTACTATACAAAATAGTAATGGTAAATATATGATGCAAATGGAAGTATGGAAAAACAATGAAGGTGTCCCACAGTGGATAATTCTTGTTTGGGACACTCAAACAGGAAAATCCAAATTTTATACCAAAAATAAGGACAAAGGAACTATTCCTGCCCACAATGGCTGGAACATGCCTTCAAACCCACTTTAGGCTTACTAGCATTATTTAACTGTACGACTTTACTGTTCTTTAGATAAGGTAGTATTTGCGAATAGCACGGTTATGGAACATTTATAAATTTTAAAGCTCATTTTATAAGGGAGGTTTTTGAGATTTTTTCTTAAAAACAAATGAACCCTTTTAGAAGTAAAATTCTAAAAGGGTTCTGTATTTTCCATTCTTTTCGATTTTGCCATCAATTATCAAAGAATAAAGTAAGTATTTCATTCGGAAAACAAATCAATTGTTTAGGAAAAAAGAATATGCAACTCAAATGACTCGATTGTTCTTTTGCTTTATATTCTTAAATATCTTACTTATGAAAAAACAATTATTTATTGTAGTATTGCTGACTTCATATTCAGCAATTGCCCAAATCCCTTCAAATCCTGTTAGAGAATATTTGTTCACTAACAGCTCTCTTGCAAATACAGCAAACACCGGAAGTGGTGGAGATTTAATTATTAATACAGGTAATGGCAACACATTTGTTGATGACAGGTCCAACAATTCAAACAGTGCCTTAAATGTCGGTAATACTGAATTTTTTGGAGGCTCTATCACCGCAAATAATGCTAATCCTATAAATGAGATTGGGATAAGTTTCTGGTATAAATTTGATGAAAATTTAGCCGCTGGAACTACTGAAAATATACTAAGATTAACGGCAGGTGGAATTAACAACTTTGCCATAAGAAGAACAAGCAACGACATCATTGAACACCGATTGGTATCGGGTAGCGAAACTTCTGTTGGCACCATTCAAGATCCTGTATTACAATCAAATTCAAACTTTGTACATCTTTATTTCAACATTAGATTAGAAACCAATCAAAGAGAAATCGACACCTACATAAACGGTACTTTCGTAAATACCACGGCGAACAACAGTGTTTCAACAGATTTGTTTTCAAGTAACATATTTCTAAATTTAGGTGTCATTAGTAATGGTGTAGGACTTGAAGCGATTTTAGATGATATTAGGATTTACGATCGCAGCTTAACAACAAGTGAAATAGAACAACTTTCCAGCGAAGGCCTAAATACTTGTGCAAGCTTTGTAAATATCCCTGATGCAAATTTTAAATCAATACTGGTTGCAGATACTAATATCAATACTGATGGTGATAATGAAATTTGTGTAACAGAAGCTCAGGCATATACTGGCGCAATAGGTGTAAGCTTTAGTAATATATCGGATTTAACTGGTATTGAAGCTTTTACAAATATCACTGCACTGGAGTGCTTTGGAAATCAAATTACAGCTTTAGATGTAAGTAGCAACACTCAACTAACACGAGTATATTGCTATGATAACTCGCTAACAACCTTCAATGTAGGACAAAACGCTCAAATCGATAGAATTGAATGCAGTAATAATCAACTTACAAGCTTAGATGTTAGTCAATGTTCGTCCTTACTTATTTTAACCTGTGCTTCCAATCAATTAGCTACTCTAAATGTTGCCAATGGTAATAATGGAAACATAGGCACATTAGTAGCTAATAATAACCCAAATTTAACTTGTATTCAGCACGATGTCGGTTTTACACCACCAGCATACGATGGAATTTCAGGTTGGCAAAAAGACAATTCAACTATCTGGAGTGATAATTGTGCAGCTAGTACATGTACTACATTTGTAAATATACCTGATGCCAATTTTAAAGCTTATTTAGTAGGGAATTCAGCCATAAATACTGATGGTGATAATGAAATCTGCATTTCTGAAGCAATCGCGTTTACTGGTGTAATTAATACTAACAATAATTCAAACATTACAGATCTCACGGGAATTGAAGCCTTTATTAATTTAACTGAACTAAGATTATTTGGCAACTCACTCACAAGTTTGGACGTGTCTAATAATTCAGCCTTGACAGTGCTTGCGTGCAGCCAAAACTCTCTGAGCAATTTAGATGTCTCCAACAATACAGCTCTAGAACTACTTATTTGTTCCTTTAATTCATTAACTAGTTTGGACATTTCATTAAATTCACAGTTGACACAATTATTTTGTCAAGACAACATGCTGAACACCTTAAATGTTGCAAATGATAATAATATAAATATGGTAAATATGTTTACCCCTAATAACCCAAACCTTACTTGTATCCAGCATGATACAGGATTTGACCCAACAACTAATATTGATTGGGTTAAAGATGCCTCCGCCATTTGGAGTGACAATTGCAATGCAGGTAGTTGTTCAACAATTGTAAATATACCTGATGCCAATTTTAAGGCATTTCTTGTTGCAGATACAGCCATAAATACCAATGGTGATAGCGAAATACAATGTGGCGAGGCACAGGCTGTTACAGGACCATTATTTCCGGCAAGTCAAAATATAAATGATTTGACAGGAATTGAGGCATTTGTTAATATAGATAGGCTTAATGCCACCAATAATGACTTAACTTCTGTAGACCTCTCTCAAAATATTCTTCTAGAAATCTTGGAGCTTGGACAAAACAATTTAACTAGCTTGGATTTATCACAAAACACAGAATTGATTACTGTTAATTCTGGAATAAATGATTTAACGGATATTGTTCTTCCCACTGGCAATTCACTGCGTTTTTTAGATTTACAAGCAAATGATTTAACTACGATAGACCTCTCAGTTGCACCTTCTCTTGAAAATATCAATCTACGGGTTAATCAGCTGAATACCTTAGATGTGAGTACTCTTTTGAATTTGCAGGATTTACGGATTTCGCAAAATCCCATTGCAAGCTTAGATGTAACCAATAATTCTGCCCTGGAAAGTTTGATTGTTGATGATACTTCGATTACCGCTTTAAATTTAACGAATTTACAAAATCTTGACCGCATCAATGTTAGTTTTACTGAATTATCCGAAATAGATTTAAGCGCTAATGTCAATCTATCACGTGTTGACGCTTTTGATATCCCTACACTTACGTTGTTTAATATAGCAAACGGAAATAACAGTAATATACCAAGTAATGCGTTTTTTGTTCAACAAACCCCAAATTTGAGTTGTATTCAGGTAAGCGATGTAAATTATGCTCAGGCCAACTGGAGTAATAGTGTTGATTCAGGGGTAATATTTAGCACTAATTGTAGTTTATCTTTAGGCGATTTGGGCTTACAAGAAAGGGTAACTATTTATCCGAATCCTGTAAAGACAACATTAGAAATTTTAACAAAAGGCGTTGAAATTAAACGCGCGGTCATCTATTCATCCCTAGGTAAAAAACTCATCAATACAAATGATACCACTGTTGATGTTAATAATTTAGCAAAAGGACTATATATACTAAGATTAGAAACGATTGATAATTCCTTCTACACCAAAAAGTTCATTAAAAAGTAGATTTTCAATTCGCTAGTTCAGATATAAAATGAATATTAAATAAAATTTAAATTCGCTAATAATTTAATTCAGGAACGAAAATCACTGATAGATTAGCACTCGATTTATTAAAGAACTAAACCCCGCTTAACGTGGGGTTTTTTG
>JBCCOJ010000017.1:0-26970 GCA_039025415.1 Bacteroidota bacterium
AGCTAATAAAATTGGAAACTTATAAAGCTGCCAAAATCGCATTATATCTTAGAGCTTAAAGACTTGAAGAATACATAACCAAAACCTAAAAACAACATTAGGTGAAACGGAAATAATCCAAAATCGCCACCTTGATCACCTACCACAAAGGCACTGTAAAGACCAAATGCAAAATAAAACATTAACAAACCTTCAATGATAACATTAAGGGATAGGTTTTTGCGTAAGTATTTATTTCCCTTCCAGGAATCTTTTATAGATGAGATATTAAACTTAGGTGTTCTTATAAAATCACTACGTTTTCCCACATGACCTTCTAAAACCGCGATGGAATTATGCAGTGAGAAGCCCATTGCTATTGAGAAAAAGGTAAAAAACATGCCTATGTAACTAAAGAATTTTTTAAAGCCACTACCATAAATCTGTTTGTACATAAACCAATAACAAATAAAAAAGATAATGGTACTCATTACGAAAAAACTCATGAAGTAAAAATAAAATCGTAAATGGGCATATTCATTTTTAATGTAAAGCATCGGGATGCTAAGTACTGCTACTATAAAAACGTTTAAGAACATGGAGCTGTTCAATAAGTGTAAAAGTCCGTGTACTTTAGTTTTGAGCGAAATATTATTACTTCTTATCACCCTCCAGAGCATTTTTCTGAAGTTTTCTGCACCGCCTTTATTCCATCGAAACTGTTGCGATCGTGCGGCACTAATAACAACTGGTAATTCTGCAGGTGTCTCAACGTCTTCGAGATATTTAAATTTCCAGTTCTTGAGTTGGGCTCGATAGCTTAAGTCCAAATCCTCTGTAAGCGTATCGCCTTCCCAATTTCCTGCGTCGATAATACATTCCTTTCGCCATACTCCTGCGGTTCCATTAAAATTTATAAAGTGCCCCTTACTATTTCGCCCAACTTGTTCAAGGGTGAAATGGGCATCCAAGGCAAATGCTTGGATTTTGGTCAATAGGGAATAATTACGATTAATGTGCCCCCAGCGCGTTTGTACAACACCTATTTGTTCATCCTTAAAATAAGGTATGGTTCGTTTGAGCCAATTTTTTTTAGGAAGAAAATCAGCATCGAAAATGGCAATAAATTCGCCTTTCGCAATTTTTAATCCCTCTTTCAAGGCTCCGGCTTTAAAGCCACTACGGTCGGTTCGGGTAATATGTTTGATATCTAAACCAGTTTCCTGAAGGTTTTTGATTTGTGTCGCGGTGGTAATGACCGTCTCGTCTGTGCTGTCATCCAATACTTGTATTTCTAACTTGTCTTTTGGATAATCAATTTGTGCGATATTGTCCAAAAGCCGCTCCATCACATACATTTCATTAAAAACAGGCAACTGGATAGTGACTTGGGGTATTTCGTCTTTTTTAGAGAGGTCAAAAGTTTCGCAAGTTTGCTCAGCTTTTTTAGATGACAAATAATTATAGAGTAGATTTAATTGTGCCAGGGCGTACATAAAAATTAGTACAATGGCAATTGTATAAATAGTAATAATGGCCGTTTCGAGAATCATGATTTGAAACTGTATTTAAATATCCAGCCAAGGATTTTAACGCCTGCAAATATAGCACCTTTTACCGTACCTGAAACTTTTGACACACCTATTCTATTTCTGTAATTTACAGGCACTTCGGTATAGCTGAGATTGTGTTTTAAGGCTTTTAACTGCATTTCGACCGTCCAACCATAGGTTTTGTCTTCCATATTCAATTGCAGTAACTTGTCATATTTTATGGCCCTAAAGGGTCCTAAATCTGAAAATTCAGCCTTGAAAAGTAATCTCATTAATGAGGTTGCCAGCCAATTTCCAAAGATTTGAGGAAAGGTCATTGCGCCTTTCTCCCGTAATTCCTTTACCCGTGCGCCGATGACAAAATCAACTTGATTATTTAAAATCGGTTTAACGATGTTTTCAAGTTGTTGAGGATAATCAGAATAATCACCATCTAAAAAAACCAAAATTTCTGGTTTTTCCAATTCTGGTAGGTGGCTTAAATACTCCAATCCCTTTAAACAGGCGTAACCATAGCCACGATTGGTTTCCCTTAAAACAGTCGCTCCGGCCCGCTTTGCATTTATTTCGGTTTGATCGGTTGAATTGTTGCTTACTACAATTACCTCATTAACCAATTCTTGAATATCCATTATGACTAGACCAATACTTTCAGCTTCATTAAAAGCTGGGATGATGACTTTAATTTTAGGCGTCATTAAAATTTTACGTCAGGATTATCTTTCTTGAATTTAAAATAAGATGTCCATTCACCAATTTTCCTGTCAGATTCATACCGTTCTGCCTTTTTCAATCGGTCTCTTTCATAAATCAAGGCAAAACCATTTTTTAAACCATTCTTAAATTGGATTTTCACCTTTTTTTTGTTTTCATAAAAGGTCCACCAGTTATCTTTATTATTATTTTTAAAGTAACCTTCGCGGACTAAGTTTTCTTTGGAATCGTAAAAATACCAATACCCGTCTTTTTTACCACGGTCATAATGACCTTTCTTTTCAATGGACCCATTGGTGTGGTAAAATGTCCAAAATTCTACTTTCTTCTCATTTTGCATCCATCCTTCAGACATTAAATTTCCCTCTTGGTCATAATCTCGTGAAAACTCCTTGTCAACATTTACAAATATGATAAGCAAAAGCATTGGTAGAAGAAATTTAAAGGACATGATTCGATATTTTACAAATTAAAATTTGGACTGGTACATCATTAGATATAACGTATTCAAGAAAATGATGACTCTATTAAGAACTAGTTTTAATCTAGGTCGAATAAAATCTCAATTGCTTTCATAACAGCAAAATTTTAGAGCATTATGGTTTGTTTGCTTTGATGTGGATTGTCAAACAAAAACTTCCTTTGACATTTATAGTTGTAATTCGTTAAGAAGATTGTCATTGAGAGCTTTTTTGAGGAAAGGCCGCAGTTTGGATGCACTGCGGCTTTTGTTTTGTCTTATTTCTGATTGACCAATTGCATTAAATCCACATCATTGCCTAAAAGGATTTCCTTAGAATTGATACGACCTTTCATGCCATCGTTTTCTAATTTTAAGACCCCCCTAGGGCATACTGCTGAACAAATGCCACAGCCAACGCAGCTTGAGCGAACTATATTTTCACCCTTTTGTGCATAGGCTCGAACATCGATTCCCATTTCGCAATAGGTTGAGCAGTTTCCGCAAGAGATGCAGTGTCCGCCATTGGTAGTTATTCTAAATCTTGAGAATAAGCGTTGCTGAAAACCAAGTATAGCTGCCATGGGGCATCCAAAACGACACCAAACCCTATTTCCAAAAATAGGGTAGAAGCCCGTGCCAATAACGCCTGAAAAGATAGATCCTATTAAAAAACCGTAGCTTTTACGAAGAGGTTCAGACTTGAACAAAAAGAGATTGGTATCCCCAAATAGGTAAAGCGCGAAAAGCACCATAATAATTACAAAATAACCGATAGCTCCATATTTGGCATCTTTGGCTAATTGTTCACGCTTAAATAGTATGACCCAACCGAAAACTAAGGTCAAAAGGGACGCAACCAATATTAAAAATGTGGTTTTAGTAAGCCAGTATTTACTGGCATCTGTTCCTAAATAGGAGTGTATAACCGCAGTGGTCATAAGTACTACGAATACAACTACGCTATGTACGACCCAACGTTCCACTTTCCAAGCAAATTGACGTTTATCGCTCAGTTGTCTAAAGGAGTCGCCAGCCGTTTCTGCCAAGCCACCACAGCCGCATACCCAAGAGCAGTACCATCTTTTGCCGTATTTATAGGTTAGGATTGGTGTAATTATAAAAATGGAAGCTACCCCAAAGATTAAAAGGGCTAGACCAATATCACCAGCACTTATGAATGCATCAATACGGTATTTTTCGAAGTTGTAATAATTGAGGGGCCAAACATTTTTTAAATCATAATAGGGTAAATAAAAAGAATCTGAATTTAGACGCGCCATAAACTCAGGAATTAAAAAAGCAAATCCCAATTGAAAGAACATAACTGAAAATGTGCGCAGGCGCTCATAACGATTATGTCTGTATTTAAGAAGAAATTTATATCCAAATGCAAGTATGGCCACTGTGTAAAGTGTTCCATACACAAACCATTGGCTTGCCGGCCCAGCGTTCAATGCATAACTCAACGGGTCAAAGAGCCTTACCAAACCAGTATTTTCAGCGCCATTGGAACTCAAACCAAGCCATTCGGCCTTAAAGTAAAGCACGATGTAGAATCCTGTGAGGGCGATACCAGAAATCCAGGCCCAAAGACCTCGCGAAGAAATGCTCTTGAACATTACACCGTCATTTTTTATGCCTTGGTGTTTGCCCAAATAAAGGTCATGCGTAAATAAAATAATACCAGCCGTTATCATTACCAATGACGTGGCAAGAACTAAAGGCTTATAAGGGAAATTCACATTGAAGGAAGCAAGAACTAAAATTAAAAGTCCAATGACACCAATAGCGGTTGAAATTTTTTGCTTTGCGGAAAGGTCAAACGCTTCTGGTCTAGTGAGCGACATACTTGGGTTTGGTGGGTTCATTTTCGTTTTTGTTTAGACCTCAAAGGTTTTTGAAACCTTTGAGGTCTTATTATAATTTGTTAATATTTCTTCTTCAAAATTTTTATAAAATTCAGGGTCGAAATTGGCGTGTTTTAAATTTTCAACAACGTAATTTACATCGCGGTTTTCAGTAAGCCATTTATCAAATACTTCATGACGCATACGAATACCGAACGTGTTGATTCCTAAAAATTTATTGGTGCCCTTGTGGTAAGCAATCGTGATACATTTGGTATCATCTGAATGTTTCCAATGAAAATGGGCCTCATATTCCGGTCGTCCTGTTTCAGCAAAAACCCAACCGTAGGTTTGGTACTCAATGTCAAAAAATTTAGCAGAATTAAACCAATGTCCTGGTTTATACGCAATGCGATTACCGCAGATGGTTTGAGCCAAGGTCTCACCCATCATTCTACCTGTGTACCAAACGGCCTCAATAGGTCTTCTGTTCCCAATGGGTTCGTGTTGTTCGGCGCAATCGCCAATGGCATATACATCTTTAATGTTGGTCTCAAGATAGCGGTTCACTTTTACACCACGACCGATTTCAATTTCTGAATCCTTCAGAAAATCAATGTTTGGCGTTACCCCAGCGGTGAGACCGACCAAATCACAGTCGATTTCCTCTCCTGTTTCTTCAATGACAATTGACTTCACTTTTCCATTGCCATCGTCTTTAATTTCTTTTAGGTTAGTGGATAGTCTTAAGTCAATATGGTGGCTCTCAATGTGTCGGTTTATCATTTGACTTTCGCCTTCGGGTAGGACCCCATTCCAGAAACTGGTTTCCCTAACTAAAAATGTAACTGGAATATTTCGGGTGTTTAGCATTTCAGCAAGTTCAATGCCAATAAGACCTCCACCAACAATCACAGCTCGTTTACAAACTGAGTTATTGGGAGCGTTCAGTTCTAAATTGTCTAAATCCTGCTTACTATAAAGTCCCTGCACACCATCAAGATCTTGTCCCGGCCATCCAAATTTGTTTGGTTTACTGCCAGTTGCAATAATCAACTTGTCGTAATTGAATTTTTCACCATTTGAGAAATCTAGAGTTTTGTCATCAAAATTCACGTTCTCAACGTAGGCCTTTACAAGTTCAATTCGGTTTTTCTTCCAGAACCAATCTTCATAGGGTTTGGTATGTTCGTATTTCATGTGACCCATATAAATATACATGAGTGCTGTACGTGAGAAAAAATGGTCAGTTTCAGATGAAATAATCGTGATGCGCTTATCTGATAGTTTTCTGATATGTCTGGCTACGGTTACGCCTGAAATGCCATTTCCTATAATTACAATATGCTCCATTTGTTGGTATTTGGTAAAGCGTGATTGGTGTAATTTGACCTATCTGTCGTAGTTAAAGGTAATAACTTATAGTTGCGAGGCTATTTAAAATGGCTATAAATTAAATTATGGTGTAAGGTTAAAAGTAAAATTATGACGTGAAAAAAATTTGAGAAAGGCTGTAAGTAAGACAGTTTTAATCGACTTAGCAGAAGAACAAGTACAAATTTAATATTAAACACATGAAGCAAATATTAACCTCCATAGTTTTTATCATTAGTCTTAGTCTGGGATATTCCCAAACATTGGAAACGTTCTTTAGTAAGAACGATGAGTTTTTAAAAGCAAATGTTTCAGAAGGTAAGGTGGCTTACAATAAAATCCATAAGAATCCGGATCAATTGAATCAATTAACCGAGATGATGGCGAAATTATCCGTATCAAAAAGTGATGCACTAAACTATCAAGCATTTTACATCAATGCTTACAATCTATCAGTAATCAAGGGTATTGTGGATAATTACCCAATTAAGTCACCACTTGATAAACCAGGCTTTTTCGATAAAACGACCTATAAAATCGCAGGGGAGTCTATCACGCTTAATGATGTTGAAAACCTTAAACTCAGGGGAAATTTTGGAGACGCACGTATTCACTTTGTTCTGGTATGCGGGGCAATAGGCTGTCCACCACTGATTGCCCAGGCCTACATGCCAGAAAGACTGGAAGCCCAGTTGCAGAAACAAGCCAAGATTGCACTTAACAACCCAGAATTTATAAAAGTAAAAAAGAAAAAAGTTGAGCTGTCTGAAATCTTCAAATGGTATAAGGAAGATTTTGTTAAAAATGGGGATGAGCTAGATTATATCAACCAATTTAGAACCGAGAAGGTTCCTGAAAATGCTAAAATCTCATACTATCCTTACAATTGGCAACTTAATGGAAAATAGGAGCCTCCCCCAGCCCCGCCTCAGGCGGGGGAGCGGTTGCACTGATATTTCTAGAAAAGTCATTTTTTAAACACTATAATTAATAATAACCAACAATAATCATGAAAAAAAATATCACAATTATCATATTCACAATAGTTTCATTTTTGGGTTTTTCTCAAGACGATGATGCATCCCAAAAAAGCGTCATTCAAGAATACACACCCTCGATACTTTTGGAAAAGGGAAAATGGGACATCAAATGGTTTAATAATCTTTATACCGAAACTACCGATTTATTTGGGCCGAATGGCGACAAGCGGGATATCCCAAGAAATACATTTTTTACATCAACCGTTGATATTTTCACTGGTATATCAGACAATCGAAGATGGAATGCCGGTCTCCTTTTGGAGTTTCGTTCTAACGTAGTGGGTGGTCGTGATGCTTTGGATGTCTTTTCTTTTGATGGGGAGCGAAATTCAGCACGTTCAGGATTGACATCAATTTCGCCGGCTATAAAATTTAATCCCCTTAAGAGTGTTCCAAATTTTACCATTCAATCGTCGCTACAGATTCCGCTAGTGGATAATGAAACCGAAGATGGAGTCTTTTTAGACCAAAGTGGTTATATTTTTCAAAATCGGTTTTTTTACGATTATAGTTTTGCCGGCGGGGATTGGCAACTATTTACTGAGCTTAACACCGAATATAATTTCCCAGAGGAACAAAGTTTTGCTGATAATGCATTGCGTTTGATTCCAGGGGTGTTTTTAAGTTACTTTCCAAGTTCGAAATTTACAGTGCTAGGTTTAGTGCAACATTTACAATTGATTTCGTTTGAGGAAAATGGTTTTGAACAAGATGCTACCATAATAGGTGGCGGCGCAAAATACCAACTTACCGATGAACTCAACATTGAATTCTTGTATTCAAATTTCGTAAGGGGTACCGATACTGGTTTAGGACAAACATTTAACATAGGTCTGAGAGCCTTATTTTAAAATAGCTACGGCTTAATGCCTAAAAACGTTAACTTACCGATTTTTAATTTGTTTTGATATAATTTCGGTTTTATGTACAAGCATTCAACGCTTTTCTTAAAGTTTCTTTTTATTGGCGTTTTACTTTCTTCCTGCAAAGCACAGGTCGAGAAAATCAATGGCGTGAGTTTTGTTGCTGCAAGGGATACCATTGACCAAGCAAACGTGAGTCCTGTTGCAAAGCTCGGTGCTAATTATGCTGCGATTATGCCTTTTGGATTTATAAAGAATCTGCAACATCCAGAGATTATCCACAATACAGATAGGCAGTGGTTTGGTGAAATCAGAGCGGGAGCAAAACAATATATCGAACAGCTTCGCAAGCTGGATATTAAAATCATGGTTAAACCCCAAATTTGGGTTTGGAGGGGTGAATTTACAGGAGATATAGAAATGAATAATGAGGCCGATTGGAAAGCACTGGAATCTTCCTACAATGATTTTATCATGACATATGCTGAATTGGCAGCAGAGGTGAATGCAGAGATTTTTTGTATTGGTACCGAGCTTGAGAATTTTGTTGAAGGGCGTCCCGCATTTTGGATGAATCTCATTTCTGAAATTAAAAAGGTCTATCCTGGGAAATTGACCTATGCCGCCAACTGGGATGAATATAAACGCACGCCGTTTTGGGCTGAAGTGGACTATATTGGTGTCGATGCTTACTTTCCCGTTAGCGAAATGAAAACACCTACGGTTGAAGATTGCAGAAAGGGTTGGCAAAAACATAAAACGTTGTTGCAGTCGATGTCCAAAGAGAAAGAACGACCAATTTTGTTTACCGAATTTGGTTATCGCAGTATGGATTATAACGGTTCTAAGCCTTGGAATAGTGACCATACCATCGAAACACTAAACTTTGAGGCGCAGTCTAACGCTACTCAAGCTCTTTTTGAAGAATTTTGGAACCAAGAATGGTTTTCCGGAGGTTTTATCTGGAAATGGTTTGTCAATTACGAAGAGGTTGGTGGCATGCAAGACAATCAGTTTACACCTCAGAATAAACCTGTTGAAGACATAATAACATCCTATTACAAGAGCCAATGAGATATTGTATTCTTTTATTTCTGTTTTCGATGTTTAGTTTTTCGCAAAGCGGAAAAGTTGCTGACTTAAAAATTCAAGGAAACAAAAAGTTAAAATCCTCTTTTGTAAAAAAGGTATCTCAAATAAAGGCTGGTGCAGCTTTGGATTCTACTTTGATTGAGATGGATATCAGATTCTTAAAACGATTACCACCTATTGCTCATGCTTATTATCAAGTTTTCCCTGCTGAAATAGAAGGTGAGTACAATGTCTTCTATAACATTGAGGAGAATTTCACTATCATACCGCAAGCAAATGTTTACACTACCAATGATGATGAATTTGCCTATCGTTTAGGTTTATATGAATTTAATCTTTTTGGACAGGGTATTACCTTTGGAGGCTTTTACCAAAAGGATATTTTCGATTCCTACGCTATAAATCTGAGGGCACCGTATCTTTTTTCTCGGCAATTAGGTATTGCTATAAACTATCAAGATTTAACTACACAAGAACCTGTATTTTTCAATAATACTACAGCAGATTACCGTTATAACAACGAAAGTATTGAGGTTTTAGGTTTAATTCAACTCAATTTCAATAATCGTTTTGAGTTAGGGGCTAATTTATTTACTGAAGATTATAGGTATCTCTTTGGGGCAACCAGTGATGAGGTTCCGCAAGAATTAAGGGTAAATAAAATTCTTTATAAGCTTATTTATGAATTCAACAATCTCAACTATGATTTTCAGTACGTAGAGGGATTTAGAAGCATCTTGAATTTTCAATACGTGCACTCTGCCGATGAGAGACAATTACCTGATTTTTTGATTGGCTGGAACGATTTCATGTATTTCAAAAGAATTAAGGAGCGTGGCAATTGGGCAAATCGATTGCGTTTTGGGGTTGCTACCAATGATGAAACCCCGTTTGCGCCTTTTTCGGTGGATAATAATCTTAACATTCGTGGTGTAGGAAATATAATCGATAGGGGGACAGCTGCAATTGTCCTAAATACCGAATATCGCTATACATTATACGAAAAAGGATGGTTTGCCCTTCAGGGTAACGCTTTTGTTGACGCGGGGAGCTGGAGAAACCCAGGTGGCGATTTTGGTGATTTTGCAGATTCTCAAAATCTCCGTATCTATCCTGGTGTCGGCTTACGTTTCATTCATAAAAGAATATTCAATGCTATTTTTAGAATCGATTACGGAGTGGGAATAACTCCTGACTCGACCCAAGGTTTCGTTTTTGGTATTGGTCAGTACTTTTAGTGAGACCCCACGCCTGTGGCGTGGTTGGTCGAACTAACCCCGCCGAATGGCGAGGTCTCTTAATCCTATTCGTTATTTTAATTTTATTTTTATATAACACAAAAAATCCCGCGAAAAGCGGGATTGAATTAGAGTTAGTTTGAAAGTGTTAGTTTACTTTCCTTTGGTTACCGAGGCTCTTAGCATCCAAGCCATTTCCTCATGCTCTATCATCAAGCTAGTCAAGAAATCTCCAGTACCTAAATCTTTGTACTCATCCTCAACTTTTTCAATATTTTCTCTGATAAATTTAATAATCGTATCATGATCTTTCAGTAAGGCTACAGTAAAGTCGTGACTCGTATTATCACCTTCGTAGGCTTCAGATAAATTGGTGTGGTTTAAAAACTCAGCTAGCGTTCCTGGTGCATAAATACCTACCTTACGTATTCTTTCAGCAACATTATCTATAAATTCTTTTATCGCATCGTAATGCTCTTCAAAAAATTCATGTTTGGTGTGAAAATCTGATCCTTCTAAATTCCAATGTGCTCTTAAGGTTTTAGTGTAAAGCACAAATTCATCAGACAAGATTTTTGCCAAAATTTCTGATACTTTTTCTCTATGTTCTTTTGCAATACCAATATTGGTTTCCATATCTATTTAAATTTTTTTAGGTTAATTCTGTATATATACAAATTTAAAGAAAGTAAGGTTTTGAGGTTATCTCATTAGATTGAGATTTGAACTAAAATCAATCGACAGTCTTAAGGTTTTCTTAATATTAAACAGTTTGAAGTGCCAATGAGAATCAACTACCTTTGAGTGAAATTAAAGATATGAGCACATACACAATAGGGGATATCCATGGAGGCTTGAAAGCCCTAGAACAATTAATTCAAAAGCTAAAATTAATTGACGGAGACCATTTAATTTTTATGGGAGATTACGTTGATGGTTGGAGTGAATCTGCCCAAGTTGTAAACTTTTTAATAGACTTATCAAATAGGTACGATTGCATTTTTATTAAAGGTAATCACGATGTTTTGTGTGAGGATTGGTTGCGGTCAGAAACAGTAAATCCATTATGGTATGCGCATGGTGGTAAGGAGACCATCGAAAGCTATTCTGGTTGTAATCAAAATGAAAAACTAGAGCATCTGAAGTTCTTTGAACAAACCAAACTGTATCACATAGATTCGGAGAACAATTTGTTTCTTCATGCTGGCTTTACTTCCATGCATGGTGTGGACAAAGAGCACTTTAAGGCCAATTTTTACTACGACAGGACCTTATGGGAAATGGCCTTGGTTGCAGATAAATCAATGAAGAGAGATGACTTAAATTACCCAAAACGAACCAGACACTACCGAGAAATCTATATCGGTCATACACCGACAACAAATTTTAATGAATCTTTGCCTATGAATGCCCTTAATATTTGGAATGTAGATACAGGTGCGGCCTTTAAAGGAAAATTATCTGCAATAGAGATTGATACTAAAGAGATTTATCAAAGTGAGCCAGTATTTATGCTTTATCCCGATGAACTTGGTAGAAATAAGAACTAATTAATGTTCTTTTTGTAATAGGCATATAGCTCGTCTGCAGAAGCCCCGAACCATTTTTTAACGTAAATCGTCCAAAAATGATATTGCAGTCGCCAAACCCCTTTCTTTTCGTAGCGTCTAGCTGAAGTTTTTAGTTTTTTATTTATTACCGTGAACTCATTTCTAGCGTAAAGTTCATTAATGAGAATATTATCCTCATAAATGGTATAAGTCTCATCATAACCTCCAATGCTTTCAAAAAGCGCTTTGGTAATAAATTGACTTTGGTCCCCGCCACGACAAGCGCGCCATGTGAATTGAGTCAACCAGCTTGCTAATCTTAGCCACCAGTGGTTGCTTTCGAACTGCAGTCTGAAACAACCCGCAAGATTCCCTTTGTTTACTTCTGAAATGATAAGGTTGTCAAAATTCTTTGGTGGGAACGAGTCGGCATGGAGAAAGTATAGAATATGTCCTGAGGCGTGTTTTACTCCGTTGTTCATCTGTTTGGCTCGTCCTTTTTCTGAAGAAACTAAATTGAGTTCAGGTACAGATTTAGATTGCTTCTTACTGCTTTTTTCAAAGTTTAATGTGTCACTTTCAGCATTTAGGAAGCTTTTGGGTAAGTTTGAATCCTTTTCGATATACGCTGAAACAATATCGAAAGAGCCATCTGTACTCCCACCATCTACGATGATAATCTCAGCAATATTTTCTTCGGTGGTATTTTCAGATAAATAGTGAATCAACTGACCTATAGTTTCAGCTTCATTCAATATTGGTATAATGATTGAAATCCTATCTGTCATTTTCAGTCAATTTCTTCAGAGGCAACTTTAATATAAGGGTATTCGAAAAATTTTAATTTTGTTTAACTTCTCACTTCTCACTTCTCACTTCTCACTTCTCACTTCTCACTTCTCACTTCTCACTTCTCACTTCTCACTTCTCACTTCTTTTCATTCAAGCTCCAGTCGTATTCTAAAAATGAATATTCAGAATTTGGTTCAATTCTCGTAGTACTGTAACGGTTGACATATCCAATGATGTCCTTTTTGCCATTGATTTTAAAATCTGAACCATACCAATCGAAAATCTTAGAAAACTTGGGATTGTTTTTAGAAATCTCATTTTTATTTCCATTAATAAATCCAACGGTTACTTGTTCAAGTTGCTCATCAATTTTGGAGGCTATAAATGCCTCATTCAGTAATTTTGGGCAAGAAAACGAGGCACAATTAATCGCGAAATGAATTCTTGGTTCGTTCATTTTACGCAGTACACCGTTTTCGATTCCACCTAGCGATAATTCCTTGTTATTTATTTTGACAAATGCTTTTGTAAAAGCCCCGTTAATATCCTTTATACTTTTTAGAGGATAATTATCGAGAATTAATTGAACGGTTGCCGCATTATAAAGGTTAATATAATAAGCCAATAATTCTTGTACGCTCCATTTTTCAGTAGGCTCTAAATCGCCAAGTATTTTCAAATAGCCGTCAAGCTTATCTTTATCATCTTTAAAGGCTTGATAGGCTACAAAACCCATGTCGTCAACATGCTTTTTTAATAATCTGTCCCATTCACTATGGTCTACAACCACTTTGCTATTGGTGTTAACGGTTGCCAAATCACCCTTAACTTCTTTTGTTGGTTGACCTTGACTTGAAAGACCTGCGGCAGTTAGTAAACTACAATTGGTTGAACAAACCAACAGCGTCAAAAGGAATAATGTATTAATGATTTTTTTCATGATTAATTATTTATTAATTGATAGGTGACTCTAGCTAATTCAGTGCAGATTTCACAGTTAATTATAACTAACTTAGTTGACTGATTATCTAACACGCTGGATGAACATACTTTGTGTAGATAATTACGAAATTCTTGACTTACCGGTTTTTATAGGATAAATCGTTTGCCCAAAAAAGTCTTTTGGAAATGTTTCGTCATTATCAAAACCCAATTCTATATTACGGCCGTCCTTTGGTATGTGGCTTGTTCCAAATAAATAATCCCAAACACTCAAAGACAGACCATAATTAACGCCATATTTTGAAGATTTAGGCAAAACCTTCGCGTGATGCCAAATATGCATTTTAGGATTGTTGAAAATGTACTTAAATATCCCGTAATCCCATCCCAAATTAGCATGGTTCAAGTGGCCAATTGCAATATTAAAAAAATGAACAATGGCCACATCCTGAGCATCAAAACCACCAATTAGCGCTATTGGGATGTACAAGATTGATTTATAGACTACCGGTTCCATCCAGTGATAGCGTAAGTGGGCGGCAAAACCCATTTCCTTTACCGAATGGTGCACTTTGTGAAAATTCCAAAGAAATGGGACGCGATGCAAGAGCCTATGGGTATTCCATTGTACAAAATCGCTTATAATAAAGAATATAAAAAGTCCTAACCATCTAGGCAAATCGTCAATATCAAACAACTGAAGGTTTACCAAACTAAGACCAAAAGCAGCTAAAAAGTCGCTGAATAGTTCGGCAGTAGTATTTGATAATGCAATTAAAACAATAAGGTTTAAAAGGAAAAAATTGAAGAACATATAAAAGGTATCTAACCAAAAATCCTTTCTGAAAATCGATTGATTTTTCCGCCAAGGAAAAAGGACCTCTAGGCCCCAAACCAATAACGACAAAAGAATTAAACCGTAGAAATAATTGTCCCAATGGTTGATTGAAATTAACTCGTTCTTGAGATAGTTCCAATAACCTGAATAGGAATCCCCTATGACATTAAGATACTTTTCCAAAATATTTATGTTGTAGTCTAATTTTCAAGTCAGACCTTTCAGTTTTCCGAAACCTGAAAACCTTAAAGAGCTTTAATCAATTCTTTAAAAAGAACAATCATATCGGGTTCTGCTTTGTTTGCCATGGCAATGATGTCTGAAATATCCACTGGTTCAAGATGGTCTGGGTCACATTCGTCTGTTAAAACTGAAACAGCCGCAGCCCTCAAATTTAAATGATTGGCAACAATAATTTCTGGAACAGTACTCATGCCCACGGCATCTGCCCCTATTATTTTTAACATTCTATACTCTGCTTTGGTTTCAAGTTGAGGGCCGACAACACTAGCATAAACCCCCTTGTGTAATTTAATAGCATTATTTGTAGCAATAGTCTCAAAGCTTTGTCGTAGTTCTTTGTCATAAGGCTCGCTCATATCTACAAATCGTTCTCCTAATTTTTGTACGCCTTTAAAGGCCAAAGGTGAACTGCCTTGAAGATTTATGTGGTCTTCAATGAGCATTAGCTCTCCTTTTTTAAAATTTAAATTGATGGCTCCTGACGCATTTGAAACCAAAAGGGTATGAATGCCCAATTTTTCCATCACTCGAACGGGGTAGGTGACATCCTGCAAAGTGTAACCTTCATAAACATGAAAGCGTCCTTGCATCACCACCACTTTTTTACCTTCAAGTTTCCCAAAAATTAATTTTCCCTTATGAAACTCAACCGTAGCGGTAGGAAAATTGGGGATGTGGTTGTAACTAACTTCTTTGATGACCTCAATCACATTGATTAATTGCCCTAAACCTGTTCCTAAGATTATCCCAATTTCAGGTTTGTCAAAACCTTTTTCCTTTAGGTAATTTGCGGTTTCTTTGATTAATTTTTTCATATTAATTTCCCACGAAAGTGGGAATCCATTATAGTTATTAGTTTCTTTCTTAAGAATTAAAACATCAAATTAAATTGGATTTGGTTTGACTCAGATAGTTTATAATGAGTCAATGAGTTTTCCAATACGAATTTGATAGAAGGTTATTCAAAATAAGGCTTTAGCTCTTCATAGACCTTCGTATCCTCAAAAGTATCAATATCATTAAGTGTTTTCAATAAATGAACTTTATGACTATGTAAATCTTTAATTGTCGATGCCAGAACAGATTCAGTTCCCCAAACCTTATTTTTGAAAATTTCTGGGTAGAGGTTTTTAGTTGCGAGTAAATAATACCCGCCATCCTCAGAGGGACCAATGACCGCATCGCTTTCGTTCAATTTATCATAGGCATTTTCGATGAGTTGACTATCCAAGTCCAATAAATCGCTCCCTATGATGCACACTTTTTTATAACCTAAATTCAATAACTCCTCAAAGGCATTGTACATACGTTCACCTAAATCTTCACCCTGTTGGATTTTTTTTCTGAAATGTTCAGGTTTCCAAATATCATCTTCGATTATATTTTCAGAATAAAATACGTAACGGTCGGCATTTACCCTTTCTGCCATATTTGACGTGTGTTTCAGAAGGTATTTATAGATTGCTAAGGCAGCTTCATCACCGATGGTTTTCGCAAGGCGGGTTTTACATTTTCCCAGTTCGGGGTTGCGGGTGAATATGATAAGGGCTCGTTTTTCCTTAGTCATCTTTATTTTTGACTTCTATTTCGTTATAGACTTTTATACCCTTGGTAAGCCATTTTCCCCAAGCTTCGGAAAAGGCATGAACGCTATCCGTTAACTTTTCATTGGAATTGTATACCTCAAAATCTTTATTCTTCCATTCAAAAATCCCACCATATAAATTTTGAACATTATTATAGCCTGCTTCCTTTAATTTATTGGCCACCGTTTCTGAACGTATTCCCAAAGAGCAATACACCACAATTGGTTGGTCTTTGTCATCAATAAGCTCAGTTACTTGGTTCAAGTCAAATTCATCGTATCCTACAGAAATGGCATCTTTTAAATGGCTTATTTGGTATTCCGCTGGTTCTCGTGCATCTAATAGAATAGCCTCGTTCTTGGGCATTGCTAATTCTTCTGCCGTGACATAAGGTACTAGGTTTTTATTGTACTGTTTCAATAAATCTTCTACCGATTTTTGAGCGTTCAGTTGAATTGAAAGTAGCATGAACAAAAAAACAGCTATATACTTCATAGAAAATGGTTTTTCAAATTGTCAAAATTATTATGTTAGAGTCAACAATTAACAATCAAGCTATCTGCATATTCAACTCCCCTCCTTTGGAGGGGCTGGGGGAGGCTCATTAACAACACCCTCCACCGTCATAATGAAACGTGGATTCGCTAACAAAGATATCGTCCCGTCCCAAATTTTTTAGTGCACCTGCTGTTTTGTCGCAAATAGCAAGGGGTTGATTTTTTAGCAGTACGTGGCCTTTATTATCGTCAAAGTAATTATTATTGCCAAAATATATCGCGGCTTTTCCAGTGAATACACAAGGACCGTCTTCTGGCATTGGGTCTTTTATTGCGGCTACTTCGATAGATTCGATATAAATTAAATCATCGGTTGGATAGTTTTTTGGGTCTAAAATACGGTAAGGCTTTCTTGCCCTAATTTCGATGGTTCCGAAACCTACGTCCGTCAAGGCTTTCACATATTCTGAAATTGGAAGACTTCCACTAAGGCATAAGGCTCTTAATCGTTCGTCATCTCTTAGGGTTTCATTCATTGGTTGCTCGCAGGTTGGGTCGCTCATTACCAATTTACCGTGCGGTTTTAAAACTCTATACATTTCTTCAATAGCGCGTTTTAAATCTTCCTCCTTAAAAATATTGAACAAGCAGTTTTGTGCAGCTACGTCGATGGAATTATCTTCAACGGGAAGATTTAACGCATCACCTTTTTTAAGCTCAACAAATTCGCTTTTAAACCAATCATTTTCTTCTTCGGCAATTTTAAAATTTTCTCGTGAGGCGGTCAACATTTCATCTACGACATCAACACCAATTACCCCACCTTTCTGACGATTGAAATAAGAGAACTGAAGCAGTTCCATACCGCCACCAACGCCAACATATAACATTTTTGGATTATTGGATAAATCGCGGGCGTGAACGGTACTACCACAACCGTAATTCATTTCCTGCATTATTTTTGGGATTTTTAATCCCGGTAGTTCCCAAATGGGATTGGTGGTACAGCAAAGTCCAACATCTGGGGTTAGTGCTGCTTCTTTATAAACGTCGTGTGTGGTTTCTAAGTAACTCATAGTAGCCCCCTAGCCCCCAATGGGGGAACAAATTGCGCGGGGAAGTTTTAATGTTAATAGTTCATTTTATTTTTCTTTTATGATATACGCATCGTCAAAGACGTTACATCAACCCTCCAAGGGAGGGGAACTTTTTGCGGAACTTTTGTTTAAAGTTTTATTTTCACTTTTAATTATTCAAAATTTAATATCATAATTCTGCGCATTGAGAATCAGGTCTTAGTTCCCCTCCCTTGGAGGGGCTCAGGGAGGCCTTCTTAGGGGGCAACCGCTCCCTGACAACTACTGCCTGCTCCGGCGGTGCAGCCATAGCAATGTTGTGAAATCACAATATTTCTGCCTTCTAATAACTCTTCATTAAATTCTGAGATATGCTTTACTTTGCTATTGACGGGTAGTTCTAACATTTGGTTAAAATCACAGTCATACAAAAAGCCATCCCAGCTTACCGAAAGGGTATTGGTACACATTACGTTTTTTACAGCCGCAGGATTATAGGCTTCAACCAATTGGTACATGTAATCCTCATAGTTTTCGGAGGCAATGAGATAATCTAAAAATCTCGAAATTGGTAAATTGGTTATTGCAAAAAGGTTATGAAATTGAATGCCAAAGTCTTCCAACAACGCTTTCTTGAAATCCTTTTCCATAGATGCTTGGTCTCCCGGTAGGAAGGCTCCTGATGGATTATAAACCAAATCCAAACGTAAATCGCTATTTGGCATACCATATCCAACCGCATTAAGTTCTTGGAGTGCTTTTATGGATTTGTCAAAAACACCGTCACCACGTTGCTTATCGGTTTTACCTCGAGTCCAGTGTGGCATGGAGCTTACCACGTGTACGTTACGTTTTTTAAAAAAATCGGGTAAATCGTAATACTTTTTATTTGCGCGAATGATGGTAAGGTTTGAGCGCACGATAAAATCTTGTATGCCTACTTTAGCCGCCTCTTCTACAAACCATCTAAAATTTGGGTTCATCTCTGGTGCTCCTCCTGTAAGGTCCAATGTGTGCGCGCCTGAATTTTTAATAACTTCCAAACATTGTTGCATGGTTTCGCGGGTCATGATTTCCTTTCGGTCTGGGCCAGCGTCAACGTGACAATGTTCGCATACCTGATTGCACATGTAGCCAACATTGATTTGAAGAATTTCAAGCTTTTTGGCTTTTAATGGAAATTGGCCAGTTTCAGCAATCTTATCCTTGAATTTTGGTAGTTCACCGTTTTGAAAAATTCCGTTGGATAGTATTTTAAGTTGTTTATTGCTTTGGGCAAGTTCGCTTCCTTTTTTATGTAGGGATTGGGTCTTTTCTTTAATCATAGAAAAAATTCAAATTTATTCAGTTCCCCACCCAAGGCGGGGTTAGGGGGTATTAGCCGTCTAATTTATTCACCTTATTCATCATTTGTACGCCATGCACCAAGGTAGCACCACTCTTAATGGCTGCTCCAACGTGGATGGCTTCCATCATTTCTTCTTTAGTGACACCACGTTGCAGGCCGTCTTTAGTGTATGCGTCAATACAATATGGGCACTGTTCGGTATGGGCAACAGCCAATGCTATTAAGGACTTTTCACGCGCGGTCAATGCACCTTCTTCAAAGACTTTACCATAATATTCAAAAAATTTGGAGCCGAGTTCCTCGCTCCATTCTGTGATTTTACCGAATTTTCTTAAATCGGCGGGGTCGTAGTAAGTTTTCGACATGTAATCTTATTTTACCATACCTACGAAAAAAGTAGGCTTGTGGTTTGAAGTCGAAAATAAACATAAAACATAACAAAAACCTTATAATTTTTTAATTATGCTTTATTAGGAATTTTTAAAAATAGCGAATGTTTAAAACGGATAGCCAATAGCAAAATTTAGTACAGGTTCGTCCCATTGGAAATTGAAACGCTTGCCTCTGTCCTCTGATGGGTCTTTAAACGGAGCTGCCAAATCAAATCTAATTACAAACCCTTGAACATCGACCCTAAGTCCAAAACCGGCGCCCATGCCGAGCTCATTGATAAAACTAGAACTAAAAACATCTTGCCCTTGAAATATGGGATTAGGTTCAGAATTCCAAACATTACCAGCGTCTGCAAAAACGGCACCTTTTAAATATGAAAAAACAGGAAATCGGTATTCAACGTTTGCCTCCAATCTAATATTTCCGGTTTGGTCGAAAAAATCGCCATCGCTAACACCATCGGTTTCCGGGTCAAAAGTACCTGGTCCAAGGGAGCGAATCCTAAAAGCTCTAACACTATATGGCCCACCAGCGAAATACTGTTTTATAAAAGGAACTACATCTGAGTTGCCGTAAGCCAAACCGTAGCCTGCAAAAAACCTTGTAGCTAGTGTTTGTTCTCGATTTTTACCAAACTTCAAATGAAATCTCAAATCAACATCAGCCTTTGCATACTGTGCGTATTCCAAACCAAAAATCTTATCCTGTCCCGTTTCTGAATTTTCCCTTCCAAATACACTAATTGAATTACCGGCGACATCGAGTGTCGAATTTAAATAAAACGTATTAGGGTCATTCTGGTCGACCATTTCGTTATAGGTAAATGAAAACGTTAAACCCGAAATGAACTGTTGCTCAAAACTTCTACGCAAAAACGGATTATCGTCAAGAATTTGTTCAAAATCTTCGGTCGTGTTGCTCAGTCTTGTGTAATTTACTGAAATAGGGTTGAACTCATAGGTGATGAACCTATTGGCATTCCAAACGTAACCAAATAGGGCAGTACCTGAAATTAATTGGTACAATCGACTTCTGTCCAAAAGATTAACTCCTAAACTTGTTTTAGTTTTAGGTACGGAATACTTAAAGAAGTCATCTTTTATATTGAAAGGCGAAATTACCCTAGGGAAAATCAGTTCGCTTTTAAGTCCAACATCCACGCTACTCAAACCTGCGTTATCCCCACTAGCAAATTGAGTTTCATAACCTAAACTGGTACTGATATTTAACGTTTCACCACCATTGAATAAATTTCGATTGCTAAAAGTCAATGCTAAGTTTGGCCCCGTGAAATTATTTGACTTAGTCACCGCTTGAAGCTCTGCTCTTAACGCTCGTTTAGTTAATGGGGATAAATATATATTGGCTTCTAAGCCCCCTAAACTGTCATTCAATAGAGAGTCGATTTCTTTATATTGAATATTAACGTATTTATAAGCACCGATGGTAGAGAGCCTTCTTGCCGTATTTTTAGATGTTGAGGGGCTATAGAGTTGTCCTTCTTTTAATGTAATGAATTTATTGAGGTATTTCGGCTTAAAAAAGAGCGTGTCTTGAATGTAGTTTTTTTGGCCATAGCGCTCTACTTCACCTATCAACGAATCTTGTAAATTGTAATTTGGATAAACATTGATGCGCTTTAATTGATAGGGGACCAATGATTTTTTAGGCACCTCTGATTTAAGTTTTAGAAACAAATCGAACTTTTTGTTGTCGTACTGATTTGTATCAGCCTCAAAAATGAAAAAGTCTTGATTGAAATTATAGTAACCTTTAGTTTTAAGGATTTTATCAAGTCGATTACGTTCCAATTTCAAATTTGAATAATCAAATCGTGTTTCGTCCCTTAAAGGAGAATTGATTATGGCCTCTTTGACATTGGAATAGATTGGTTTTGGAAGTGAATCTAGGTTAAAGGTTTCCAAGGTGTAAGGGGTCGGCACCTTAAGCTTGTACACCAATGATGCCTCTGTGCCGTTTTCAATAACTTCTGAAGTTGCACGACTATAGAAAAACCCATTGTTTTCTAACCTATTGACCAACACCTCCTCAATTTCCAAATTATTTACATTAGATATGTAAACTGGTTCTTCCCCAATTTTTTTATTGAGCCATTTATTTATAAACCCTGGTTTTTCGCGTTGCGCCTTGTAATAAAAATATAAGCCGGTACGCATGCCTAAAAACTTTGAATTGGGTTCTGGTGTAAGCACGTTTTGTAATTCTGCTTTTAATTTATCAACGTTTTTTACGGTTGAATCGGCATCTATTTCGATTGTTGCCCCAGTGTAGAGTTTTTCGTCCTCAGGTATAAATTTCTTTACACTGCATGAATACATCAATACCACTAATGTCACTAATATGAATTGATATTTTAAATGTATTCTCAAGGTTACTATTAATTGTAATTTGATTTAGTTTCTTCTTTGCTTTTTTCTGTACTTTGGGTAGATTCGGCGGACTGGCTATCTTCCTCATCCTTACTTTGTGATCTCAAAAGCGCGTCCCAGAGTTCATGGAATTCGTTAAACTCTTTTGTGAATATAAGCGCAATGCCGCTAACTATGGTTTGTCCCTCGACCACATTTTCAAATTCACTTTTTCTAAATCCTTTTAATCTGTACCTGCCGTTTTCGGTGAGCATGTATTCCAAACTCACGTTTCCAATAAGGGGTGCTGTTTGACCGCTGGGATCACTGCCTTGGATGTCAACATCACTGCCCACCCTAACAGTCAAACGATCGTTGAATAATTTTTTCTGAGCTGCCACTTCCAATTGGGTGCGATCTGTTGGCGTAGAACCCTGATAGTCCGTATAACTATCTAAGCCGAAATCCAATTCAATCCCAGCATCGCCCAAAAGCTTATCAGAAAAAGCGTTGAGTTGGGAAGCGACGGCATCGTTAAGATTGTCTCTGGCTACGCTAGCTATACCGCCTTGGCTACCGTCACTTCCAGGGTCTGGATAAAACCGATTTAGTGTAAGCAGTGAAAATACTTGACGGTTTAATTCATTTTCCTGCTGATTGACTTGTTGTACCCTACCGTAAACCTGACCTCCAACTGCTCCTTGTTCATCTTCTGGCATATCCAATTTAAATGATATTTCTGGCTGCATTAGTTCTCCGTCAATATTTAAATACACCAAAAAAGGTAATTCTTGTCTATAACGGCCGCGTTCTGATGTACTTAGATTTGAGGTTGATGGCGCCATCAATGAAGAAGCCGATGTCTCAACACGGTATATCGCGCTAACATCAAGTTTTGCATCAAAAGGGTCGCCAGACCAGGTGACCCGACTTCCTGGGGCAATATCGAATTTTCTATTGACTATGTTATAGAGGGTCAATTCATAATGTCCATCTGAAATTTCGTAGACTCCAGATAAGGTTATGCGGCCATTGGGAGCCATTTTCAAGTCTAATTCCCCTTTACCTTCAACCTGAAAATTATCACCTGTATTTTCATCTATGATTATAGTTGCCTTTGCTTTATTACCTACCTTAATAAGTGTGGAAATATCAAAACCCGTAACGGTTGCAGTTACTTGTTCTGTTTTGGTCAATATGGCATCTGGATTCTCACGATTTACAAATACAACAACACCGTCACGCTCCTCGATGTTAGCTACAGATGATGGTAGCACGTAAGTAAAATCGGTATCTGAACTCAAAGTGAGGTCGGCGTCCAATTTTGGTATCTGCAAATCGCCAGTTAGCCTCGCGTCTGCGTCAAAGGAAGCCACACCGTAAAACAATTCGTTATCTTCTTTAGTTGAATCTAAGATATGGAAATCAGTAGCTTCCACACTCAGATCAAATGTCGGATTGACGAAACTTTTAGTTCCTATTTTCCCAGAAAGTACCAAAGCATTATTCTTTGAATCGAGAACGGTAAAATTGTTCATTGTCAATCCACTATTATCAACATTTAAAGTTTCGTTCTTTAGGGTAAAGGGCGCATTTAATTTTGAAACATTGAACGTCGCATTATTGAAATTTAGTTGTCCATTATATTGAGGGTCTTTTACACTACCTGTTACCTTAAATGCACCATTGAAGCTACCCTCGGAGTTTTTGATTTCACCTAAGGATAGGGTGTTGAGTGCTTTCATTCTAAATTCAGTAATGTCAAGGTCAAGATTTAATTCGGCGTCATTGCTTCGAGCTACATAATCGCCGTTTAGATTTAAATCAACGTCCCCCCCGGCGAGATTGGCTTTAAAATCATATTTACTTCCTCCCAAAGATTTTGCATCGATGTTTAGCGTACCGAATTCTGTTTTTACTATTCTTAATTTGGAAACGGCTAAATCTGCAACTATACCCATCTCGCCAAAGGGCTCTTCGAGGATTAGTTGACCGTTTAGATTACCGGTCGCCAGTTTAGCTTCTGGATTTAAGTAATTAAAGACCTCGCCGATTTTAAAATTTTCAAAATCCAGTGCAACATGTTGTCTTTCGATACTTGATAGTTTATCGGTGATTTCGAAGGTTTGATTATCCTTTGAGATTTTAAATTGGTTGAATTCTAAATTATTGTCGGTTAGAACAATTTCATTGTCTTTGGGAATTTTCCATTGGTGTTTATTTAAAATCAGGCTATCGGGATTGACTTTTAGTACAAGGCGTTCTCGATTGCCGGAAATTTCAGTATTGACATGCATCAAAAGCGAGTCATTGTGAATACCCCTGAAGTCCAGGTCTAATTTATCATCAGATTGCTTACCGTAGATTACAGTTTTTGGAACATCCAAGGGTCCTGCGGTGATATTGCTGAAGCCAAGATTGAAATTGAAATCCTCTTTATCGGTTTCCATTGTGAATAAAAGACTATCTATTTCATTTCCTGCATAATTAATGTGAGGTGCGGCGATGCTAGCGTCCAGTTTCCTAGCCTTTTCATTAAAATCTACATCAACTGTAATAGTATCAATATCCTTTGCATTCACTAAAAGCACTTCATTAAGAAGGGGTGATTGAGCGATTCTACCTTTAAGTTTAAGATTGACCGGCTTGGTAATCGTGTCCACTCTAATTGAGTCTCGGTAAAAATAACTTCTAATGTGTTTCCGAATAACCGTGCTAAAGGTTTGTGGGTCTGTGTTGGATTTGAGATTCAAGTCCACCATCTTATTTCTCACCGAAACCGAAGTAGTATCCGGCCTAACGTGAGCCATGGCATCCAAAGAGCCAAGCAAATAGGTGCGATTATCATAGACAACAACACCGTCATCAACGATGGCACTTACATCATACTTTTTCGCATTCCCCTTAAAATCGGCGAAAATTTTCATTCCGGTTCTTACGTCGCGTCTCATTACGCCCAGAGCTTGAAGATTGGCGCCAATAATGTCGATTTCCGCTGTGGCCTCGGGAGCAATAGAATCTAAGACAACGAAAGCATCGAGATTCATATTGAGATTGTCATCTTTATAATCTGATAAAACACGTCCACTACCGTTTTCTAAAGTGCCCTTAATATTTAAATCATTTATGGTATAATTGTTCAACTCAAACTTTTCTATTGTTGCGTCCAACGTGGCGTCCATGGAATTTATCGTGGTGCCTTTCCCTTGGGATTTAAGCTCGAGACTCAACGCGCCCAGCTGAGGATTGTTAACTAGCTCATTGACTTTATAACTGTCGATTTTTAATTCGGTGTCGTAAGCTATTAATTCTTGATTTTTGAACGTGCCATTTATTTCTGCATTACCCTGGGAGGTGGTCAATTGCATCGAAGCGGAAATGTTCTTTATACTACCTTTAGCACTACCGGCCAGCCGTATTTCCTTCGGAAACGTTAAGCCCATGCCCGTTGTGTCAATAAATGAAACTAAGTCAGGTCTGGAAGTTTCAGCTGAAATATTTGGTACGTTGAACTGAAGATTTTCTGGGGTGGTTACATTTTGAAGTGTGGCATTGGTTGAAATATTAGTAGCATCTCCCAAGTTTAGGTTGAGGTTTGGAATATTTACATTCGCCAACGTGCCTGAGGCGTTAATATTTCCGTAGAATGTATTTTCGCTGAGAGCCGATAAGGTTGGGTTCTCTTCTAGTTGAGGTTGAAATTTGAAAGCTTCCTTTAAGGATAGTCTAAAGTTTGGAAAATTTAGATTTACCTTGGTGTTTTCTGGTTTATCGATGAGTTGGGTAAGGCTTTTGTAATTCAATTGTGCATAGCCTTGAAGGCGATTGTCATTGAGTTGCAAGTCCAGGTTTTCTAGGCTTAATTCCTTATTTGAAATGTTAAGTTTAAATGTCAATCGGTCTAAATTGAATTTAGAATATTCCACGAAGTCTAGTTGATTTAGGGTAATACCTGCGGTCTGATTTTTAAGAAATATAGTCTCAGCATCCAACTGAAGATTATTAATGGCAATCGCATTGGGATTGAAAACCCCGTCAACGAGCTTGGCATTACCTACCCGATAATCAAAGTCATTATTTTTTAGCTGAATAGATGCGACTTCGATTTGAAAAGGAGGCCACTCAAAGCCTTTACTTGATGATTTTTCTTGTTCTTTGGTTTGGGTTGACTCAGTATTTGCATTCTGAGTGTCGGCGAATATGGCGATTTTACTGTCGCTTAAATCAAAATTGTTAATATTAATAATTTGACACTCTAAATCTAATTGCGGTATCTCTGTTTTAAAGTAAGCGATATCCACATCGGCAACGAGTTCTGCGGGCCTTGACTCGTAATAAGCGACCACTTTCTCTAGGCTTATTGTTTCTACTGAAAATTTTGGGAGTGGTGTTTCTGAGGTTGAGGTGGCATTGGTTGTTGACTTTGTTTGAATCAATTTGATATCAGAATTTTTCAGATTGATTTCAGAAGCCTCAAAATTCATTCTTTGAATGTCAACAGTTTCCATATCAGCCTCGAGATTGCCAATTCTAAATCTGGAATTGACACCAGTAACAGCATCGTTGTAAACGATGTCGAAATCCATAAAATCAAGGTTACCAATCACTAGATTTAATGGATTGGAGGTTGTATCTCTCTTTGTAGATGTAGTGTCTGTTTCCGCAAAGGCATCAATCAAAAACTGAAAGTTGAATCCTGAAACAGTATCGTTTCTGGTGATATTGGCTCGAAGGCCTTCCCAATCCAAACCATCAACGCCAATTGCATTTCCATTTATCATATGCCAGAGCGGGATGTTGGCTTCAAGACTTTTAGAGTAGATAAGCGTATCACCTTTCTTGTCTTCAAGATAAAGACCATCAAGTTGAACATCGCCATCAAAGGTTATGAAAAGTCTTTCAATATTGATTTTGGTTTTGGTCTTGTTTGAGGCGTAGTCGACAATTCTATTGACAATGATATTTTGACCCCAAGAACTTCTTATAAACAGAACGACTAAAAATAAAAAAATCAAAACACCAAGCGCTGTTCTAAGCAGCCTTCTCAGCCATCTGTGTCTCTTTACTTGCTTTGGTTTTTGCGTATCGGTTTCAGTTTTGGACAAAGTTGAATGTTATCTGTATTTGCGATGGGTTATTGTAAACCTGGTGAAATAAATGATGTCAATTTTGA